>JABGTK010000103.1 GCA_018647265.1 Candidatus Neomarinimicrobiota bacterium
GCTAATTCCCTTTTTCATGAACAAACAATCTAAGTCCTAGAAACAAAAAAGCCCCGCCGCAATTTGCGGAGAGGCTTTTTATTCATTTTATGAATGATGAGTTATTTAGTTGTTTCCGTCGTCATCCTTATCATCACCTTCGTCACCAACCTCCATAGCGGCCTGCATAGCTTCTTCAGGTGTACCACCATTTGCTAATACATCATCAAAAGCGGATTTTGCTTCTGCTTTGCCTTCTTGGAATTCCTCTTCTGTCATTTCACAATCATCACATTCAACTTCCATTTGATAGAAAACTGCTGCAACTGCTTCAAATGCATCATCAGGTGTGCCACCATTTTGCATTGTATTCATGAAAGCTTGTTGAAAAGGATCTGGGCCTTGTTGGTCGTCATCACCGCCACAGCCACAATCTACAGGATTGCCGTCAGCATCATGATCCCATGTTGCGTAGGGGCCATCTTCTGGTTGACCGTCACCATCAGAATCTAACCAGTATTCACCATGGCCTTCGCACATGGCTCCACAGTTACCATCCCAATGGTTGGTTGGTGCCGGAGGGCCTTGGTGGTCACCGTCACCTGTCATATCACCTGTCATATCACCTGTCATATCACCTGTCATATCGCCATCATGATGATGGTTTTGCCAGTCTTCATCGGAGTTCCCTACAAAGTCACAGCCTTCGTGACCGCAATGGCCATGTTGTTGATTTCCGTCACCACTAAAGATATGATCGCATTGGTCGCAATGACCATGTTGATCGTTATCACCGGAAAATACGAATTCACATTTATCACAGTGACCATGATGATCACCCTCACCAGCGAAAGCATATCCACAGACATCACAAGTGGGTTGACCTTGATCATTGCCTTGGTCGGCGGCAGCGGCTACAAATTCTGCTTCATCAACTACGCCATCTTCTCCGGCATAATCATCAAAACCAGCATCGAATCCTGGATCATCGTTGCCTTCTTTATCCTGGCCAAAAAATGCGCGCGCTTCTTCCCGGTCAATTCCACCATCACCATTGGCATCAACATCGCCAAAAGCTGGTGGCCCTTGTCCGTCGCCACATGGTTCACCGACGTCATAGGCGCCATTGCCATTACAGTCGTTATAGTTTGCACAACCACCCTCAGGGCCGGGATCGGCTTCTGAGTAAGTTGCATTTGGATCACAGGGTGGAGGACCAGTTGGTGGACCACCTTGAGTACCGTCTTGAGCCAAAGCAAAAGACAAGATCACTATCCCTGTTAACATTAACTTGATTATTTTCATTTCATCCTCCTTGATGAGTTAGTTATTTGATTACTGATCAAGTATTTCCCCGCATAAGTCCCGAAACTTATTCTATTTTGAAAAATTATCACGTGATGGAGCTCACACTATCTCCTACTTTGAATTAACCGGCCCAATTCCGCCGTTGACCGATTGAATTCCTGTTCAAATGAACCGTAATAATCATTCACTTCATAAAAATATTTGGCTGCGTCTCGATCGACAACATGATTGTTGCTCAAAAGCACATCCGGTGATGGGAATAGAATTTCAATACCTGGTTTAAAGTATTGTAAGGTTAACTCAAAATCGGGATTCATCTCAAGAACCTTTTTCATTACCAACACATTGTATAATCGCCGCTCATCTTTTTCCCGCGAGACTAAAATAGTAAATATATCATCGGCGGAATTGACACCACGCTTATTTAAATCTTTTAATATATTTTTATATGAATCAGTTAGACTGATATACTGGGCGGCGGCAGTGGGTCGTACAAATGGTTTTGCTACTGTCGCCTTACCTTTTATGGCATAACTGAGTTGAAGCGCTTGTCCCTCCGGTATATTTCGGATATCATTCGCTAAAGGGGTCACTTTAAAACCAGCTGGATCAGCTACTGATTCGAGGAAGTAAATCACTTTATCCGGATCAATGTATTTGTAATACCCCAATCGTTCGATTACATCTATCAGCATTCGACGGACTAAAATATTTTCCCCAGGGACTTTTCCTTCAATCAGACTTTTATAGGGATCACGAACCATGAGTGTTTTATCTTTTTCAGCCCGTTTATTTACTTCATCCTTAATATCTTTAAATACCGGACTTTCATAAATAAAGCTTAAATCAAATACATCTGAATGTTGAATCCTGTAAGAGTTGGGAAAAGAACGGTTACCAAAAGCATTAAACAATTCTGAATCTTGAGGAACGACACGACTGAAATTGTCTTCACTCTCAGTAATGATATGGGGCGTTATAACAACAATAACTTCTTTTTTTACTGTCTGTTCAGATGAAACTGCAAAAAACCTACCGATAATAGGCAAATCTTTTAGAACCGGTACGCCACCCTCATTCTCCGTGGTTTTTTTATTAATTAATCCACCAATTATAAATGGTGTATTATTAGCCACCCTAACAAATGATTGCACTTTCCTGTTATTAATGATTGGCGCTGATTCCACATTTCCACTGGTAGCCGCACCAATTCGTTCTTCCGTTTCACTAATGATTGTTTCAACCTGAATAGTAACACGGGAACCATCTTCACTGATCCTTGGACGCAAATTTAAAACAATGCCAACGGGGATATAGTCCACCGACTTGGTTGTTGAAATCTGTGTATCGGTCGTTTTAACAATTGGGATTTGTTGCCCTACTTGAATTCGCGCCTGACGCCCATCCAAAACGAGTACGGAAGGTTTGGATAAAATTTCGGCAGCTTTGTTGCTGATTAGTGCATCAATATTTGCTCGGAAATTGGATGCGCTCCCCAAAAGTGTACGATCCAGTACAACAGTGAAGGGCGAAATCGAACCACCTTGGGGCGGTGGGAATGTGGCCGAATATCCTTGCCCAGCATTTGAAAAGTCAATTCCCAATTCATCCAATTGATCGGAATTCAATTCAAGAACCAATGCTTCAATAACAATTTGATTGGCGGGAACATCAATTTTATTTTGGATCAAATCGATGAGTTTTGCCAGTGAATTAAAATCTCCCGGTTTAAAACCAACCAAAAGGCGCTGCATGGGGTCGCCACTGGTTGTATTATCTAAAGTAACACCTCCGAGATCCACACCCAAAGCGGACTTTTTACTCGATGATTTAGCTTTACTTTTTTCAATTAATGAAACGGTCTCAGTGTCGGGTAATTTAATTATTATCGGCAATGCATTTGGAGCATTCAAGTCAGAATTCTTATTTAAAAATTGCGGTGAAAAATTATTTTGGCCTGCAATTTCACCTTTACCCGCTTTGAATTCTACAACTGAATATCCTAAGGTTTTTAAAATCGCTAAAGCGCGATCGGTCTCGATATAACTCAGTTTAATTACTTCAAAATCCAAATCCCTAAATGAATTTAAAGCACCGACGGTGGATCTTTTTTGGATATTAGCCGGAGGGCGTCTATTCACAGAAGCAGGAGGGCGCTGTTGCCCAATAAGGATAGAAAAAATAATAAATAGATAAACGAATGGTCTTTTCATCTGGGCACTACCATATTTACAGGAAGGGAAACTGACATACCATCAAAAACCACTGAAACGTGGCCTTTTTCTTTAAAGTCATAATATTCTTTTTTGGTACTGTTATATTTATATGTTGGAAGGAAAAACGCTAACACCTCAAAAGTGGATCCCTTTTCATCATCCAAGGCAACAATAATGTTTGATGCGGAGGTGAAACCATGAACGTCAATTGAACCACCCACTTGATCCATAATCATTTTTGTTGAAATATAATCACTAATGGAGTCTTTATGGACTTTACGCTCAACCTTTGCTGTGAGTTTGATACTGTCATCCAGGCGGACAATTTCATCAGAAATACTTAAATTAATGGTGAATTCCGTATTGCTGGTAGAAACAGACTTTGCCGTATCAATGATATTGTCGCCACAGGATAGTAAGCATAAAGCTAGTACCGCAAGTGCCACTTTTTTCATTAATCGTTCATTTATAACATTTATAGACAGAACGCTCATATTATATATAGTTAGTTTTCATCCATTATCCTCGGAAACAACGTACCTAAAGTGTAAACTATTTCTTGGATTAAAGTAAACACTTTTTAATCATTCTCTAATCTTTATAATTAAAGGATAATTTAGGTTCATGTCTTGTGATTCTATATAATCTCAAATAACTTCATCACAGTATATGTTCTATAGTATCATAAAAATTCCACAGACTCGGGGTTAAAATGCCAAAAAAGAAAAAAGCAAAAATCCTTGTTCTCGATACGAATGTCATCCTCCATGACTCAAGTTGTATTCACCATTTTGAAGAAAACGATGTGGCCATTCCCATTACAGTTCTGGAGGAATTAGACAATTTCAAACGTGGTAATGAGCAGATCAATTTCCATGCCAGAGACTTTTTAAGAGATTTGGATGAAATAACAGGGGACAATTTATTTAAGCAAGGCGTTTCTCTTGGCCAGGATCGTGGCAAGATCAGGATTGTAGTGAACCAAACCTGGGATGAAGATCTCATTGAAGTTTTTCGCGACGATATTCCTGATATCCGAATCCTGAATACGGCCATGCGATTACAAAAGTTGGAGAAGACTACTTCCGTAATTCTTGTCACTAAAGATACAAACCTGCGGATGAAAGCCAAGGCTTTGGGAATTTTAGCCCAAGATTACACTACAGATAAAATTGAAAGCGTCGATAAAATATATACAGGCAGGCGAACAGTTGAAAATCTACCAACGAAAATAATCGATTCACTTTATGCCAATCCCTTTCATGTTGATGGCGATAAAATTCCTGAAGTTACTTCTCCCCTTCCCAATGAGAATTTTATCCTGAGGAATGAACATAAATCGGCCCTTGCTACTTATGATAGCATAGAAAACCAATTTCACAAGATTGATAAAACACCCGCTTACGGCATTACGCCTCGCAATTCTGAACAAGCTTTTGCGTTGGCTGCCCTTATTAATCCTAAGATTCAACTGGTCACACTATCAGGAAAAGCGGGAACGGGAAAAACACTTTTGGCTTTGGCCGGCGCATTGGAAGCCCGTTCACAGTTCCGACAAATATACCTGGCGAGACCGATTGTACCCTTGAGTAATAAAGATATCGGCTATCTCCCGGGGGATATTCAATCCAAGATTGACCCCTATATGCAACCGTTATGGGATAACTTGGGTGTGATACGCCACCAATTCAAAGGGAATGATCCTAAATCACAAAAAATAAATGAAATGATAGAAGAAGATAAACTGGTGATTACGCCACTTGCATATATCCGTGGCCGCAGTCTTCAGAAAGTTTTTTTCATCGTAGATGAAGCCCAAAATCTTACACCCCATGAAGTTAAAACAATAATCACCCGGGCAGGGGAAGGAACCAAAATTGTATTTACCGGTGACATCAACCAGATTGACCAGCCTTATCTTGATAAATTGTCCAATGGATTGAGTTATTTAATCAACCGTATGACCAATCAAAAAATCTTTGCCCATATTACATTAGAAAAAGGAGAAAGGTCTTATTTGGCTGATTTGGCCAGTGACCTATTATAAGCATGACTGACATCAATCAACTTAATGATGAAAATTCTTTGAATTACAATTTGGATTCGTTCGGTTTAATTACGTTAGATAAACTGGTGAAATGGACCAAGTTTGTGGGTATCATGAATATCATCACCGGTGCCATTTATTGCCTGTCGATCCTGCTTTTTGCAATCCCTACTTTTATCATGGGTGTCATAACCATCGTCATGGGAACTAAGTTAACCAATGCGGCCAATCACCTCCAATTTGCTATCCAAAATAAAGATGACGTCAGTTTTACGAATGCCATGGATCATTTTCGATCTTATTTCCTCATCAATGGAATTTTATTGATTATTACATTTGCATTCATTGCCCTGTGTTTGATCTTTTTCAGTTTCTTTTTTGGCTCAATTATGGATCTAATAAACGATAGTGGATTTGATTATACAGTCAAATCTATCATTGCTAGAATCTGACTGAACACACTTTGAAATTTTTAAAGAAATTTATTAACATTAAACAGGGTGAGGCCAAAATGGTCCTTACCTTTTTCTTTTTCTCTTTCTTCACCGTAGCCATGGCCATGGTAGCCAAAACGGCAAGAGATGCTTATTTCTTAAGCCGTTTTGAAAAGTCTATTTTGCCCCTCATGTTTTTGGCTGTTGCTATAGTGCTTGCCCCAATCCTCACCTACTATACCAACCTTTCTAAAAAATTGACACCGCGGGTTCTTTTCGCCATGACATGTGCCATATTTGCCAGCTCATTAATTCTAGTTCAACCTATGATCACAGGCTTTGTAATTCCTGTTGTGTATATATGGGTTGAAGTTGTGGTGGGTATTATGCTGATCCAATTCTGGACATTTGCAGGTAACTCATTCGAGCCACAACAAGCAAAACGACTGTTCAGTATCATCGGTGGTGGTGGCTCTTTTGCTATCATGATTATAGGAATGAATCTTAAACCATTTGTTAGTGCTTTTGGTACGGATGAATTATTGTTTCTTGCGGCAGGCTTTTTGGGATTAGCAGCTTTTTTTGGTCTAAAATCTATGCAATATTTCAAAAAGGAGCCGGTTAAAAAAGGTGCAACAAAATCCTCTCAAAAAAATGGGGAAAAGAAAAAAGGGAAACCGGATCCATTTTTAATAGGCATTGGAACTATCGTTGCTCTTTCTGCTGTTGTGACTACCTTAGTGGATTACCAATTTAAAATTATCGCTAGTTCTTCTTTCCCCAGTGAAGCTGAATTGGTTTCATTCTTTGGCACATTTTACTCCATCGCCGGGGCAGCCTCAATTATAATGCAGTTTTTTATCACCGGCCCTGTGCTTTCTAGATTTGGTATCCTAATTGGATTGCTGATACTACCATTTTTCCTCGTTGCAGGCGTAACGTCAGTTTTAATCGCTCCGATTCTTATGAGCGCCAGCATTGCCAAATTTTCTGATCAAACTTTTAAGTTTACGATAAACGTTTCTTCAATGGAATTGCTGTGGCTTCCCGTTCCTGCTAATATTCGAAAAACTATAAAACCGCAAGTGAGTGGTACAGTAAAATCCATATCAGAAGGCTTCGGAGGATTGGTCACTTTTTTTCTGGTTAAAATTATTGCACTCCAATACTTAAGTATCATTTCACTTGGTGCAATTGCGGTGTGGATTTTAACCGCCATCAAAGTGAAGTCCGGATATGTTGAGCAATTGCAGACAGCCATTGCCAAAAGACAGATCGATTTTGAAGACTTGAATGTAGATGTTCAGGACGCAGCTATGGTGAAAACGATTGAAGAAACCCTTTCTTCAGATGATGAGATTAAGCAGCTTTTTGCACTGGAGATTATTGAAGGATTACCCTTGGCCTCCTGGAAAAAATCTATCAATCATTTATTTTTTGAGGGCAGTGTTGAAGTTCGAAAACGCATTTTATCCATGGCTTGGGATGAAGAATCCATATTATCCAATGATGATATCATTGAGGCAATGAAGAAAAACGATGAAGTTTCTGAAGAAGCTATTATGGTCGTGGGCCGACGAAAGCTCACAAATGTATTGCCAGATTTGGAACCACTACTTACAAATGAGTCCCAGAAAATTCGTGCGGTTTCCGCAGCAGCAATCCTTCATTTTGAGACTGGGCCGTCAAAGCGGGCTGAATCGATTCTAAATGAAATGCTGGATAGTGATGATGAATTGGTACAAGCCACTGCCTTAAAACGATTGGTTCATAATGATAGTATACTGCCCCAAGATAAACTGATACATTTTCTTGAGAATGAAGGCCCTTTGATTAGCAACGTGGCATTGACGATTGCAGGAAAACGGAATGAACCCGAATTAGTCCCGGCGATCATTTCTAATCTGAATTTTCCGAAAACCAGCCTCCAAGCACGTCTGATGCTCAATAAATTTTCTGATGACTTAATAATGGAAGAATTCCAAAAATTAATCGCATCTCCGAATTTAAGCCGAAAACTTCGCCTTGGGATTATCCGTACCCTTCGTGAATACCCCAATGACCAAACAATTGATATACTACTATTGCTATTGAATCGTGAAGATCAAGATGTATATAATGAGGTGGTTGATTCCTTATTGGCCGTAGCTCGGGCCCATTCAATCAGCGAAGATAAAAAGGCGGAAATTGAGAAAGAAATCCAGGCAATGGCACGTAAAGTTTATGCCCTGAATGAAGCCATAAAATTGATCCCCGATGACGATAACAAATTCCTCATGCACGACCACTTAAATAATGAGATTCAAAACACATTACCGACCTTATTAAAACTTGGTGTCATGGATGTACCTGACACACCAATTGAAACTTATATCCATACAGTAAAGTCCGGAGATCCAGCCAAACTGCCCTTTTTACTCGAATTTTTTGAAAATATTTTTTCCCTTGAAGAACGAGAAATTATCAACCCCCTCATTGAAAGAATTTCTTTAGAAGAAAGAAGCGAAGTGGGTCACAGTAAATTTAAGAATCTTCCTCATAACCTTGAGAGCGAATTGACAGAATCTGTTTATTCACCCAATAAATGGGAGTCGGTGATTGCTCTAGATTATTTATTAAAATCAGAAAAAATAGAGGTACTTCAAGGGTTGGATTGGGATAATGTTCCTGCATCAAAAGCTAATCAGGAACTACTTACAAGAAGAATCCAAAAAAATGGTACGAACCTTGATTTCATTCCTACAGAACGTTTTAAATTAGAGGCTATTGAGTTAAGCATGTATTCCACATTAGAAAAAACAATTATTCTGAAATCCGTTGATTTGTTCAAAACAATCCCGGCGGAGAACTTATCCCGCGTCGCCCAAATTACTGATGAAGTGCAGTACGATGCCAATTCACCCATTTTCGCCGAAGGGGATTATGGTGACTCTCTATTTATTGTTGTGGATGGGAATGTGAAAATTCACAAAGGTGAGCAGGAATTAGCCATGCTAGGGAAAGGCACTTGCCTCGGTGAGATGGCACTTTTGGATGATGAACCACGGTCAGCAGATGCAACCGTAACAGAAGATTCAACTTTATTTAAAATCGAACAAGAAGGATTTTATGAAGTAATGGGTAGCCAAAGCGATATTATGGAAGGCATTATTAAATTGCTCACTGGCCGCCTACGTGTGGCCAATGAAAAACTCATGTCTAAATAAAATTTGGATGCTATTGAAAACTAGGGACTAATCTTTTTTCGGAAGAATTTTTCCCAGCTTTTCTTCCGTTTTTTCTTCTACTTTTTTCACCACTGACTCCTTTGCTTTTTCGCCTGCTTCTGATGCCTTTCCTTTTAGGGTTTCAACTCCAGATTGCACCCCTTCTTTCAATGATTCAACACTGACTTCCTGTCCTGTATAAATCATATAGGCTACCCAGAGAACAAGAATGGCACTCACCACCATAACCAGTTTAATTAGTTTTTTAATGACGCCCAGTAAAATGATAATAGCTAGAACAACTGCCACCGCCATATATATTGGATTTGATGCTAACATTTCAATCGATTGATCCATTATTCTTTTTCTTTCAATTTTCGTCGATTTATCCTGCCCGATTTCTGTTCGTACTCATGAATGAAATTCATCACACGTTCATCATCAGGCATTTCAAATTTCATCGTGTCGATCCGTCCGGATTTTGAGACTACATCCTTGCCATTGATTATCAATTCGGCAATACCTACATAGTATCCTTCTTTCCCGGCTTGGACAATTAAAGTACCATTCACTTCTTCAGGTTTATCCAAGGGGGATTGACTGTGAGAACCCACAATTACATGGAGTCCCTCTATTTTATCCGCCAAGGCATAATCTAAATCCGCACCTTGGTGGGTCAGTAAAATGAAAATATCTGTTCCGTCCACAAGTTTTTCCATCTCTGCTTTAATAGCCTCTACGGGATCCTTCAACACAATATGATCTTTTTGTTCAGGGGTATAATACTTAACAGCGTATGGATCCATAATTCCCAGGATTGCAATTTTTATTCCGTCCTTTTCAACTATATGAGAGGCAATAATATTATCGACACCTTCTAAAAAAATGTTTGTTCCTACCACATTAATATTCATCATATCGTACAAGCGGTTGATCTGTTTCGGAGACATGGTCAATTCCTGGTCCCCTGGGAGGATGGCATCATAGGGCAAAAGGCCATAGGCTTCAGCCAAAAGACTATCTTTGAATGATTGGTGTGTCATGGTAAACATATCGCCCGCATCTACCAAAATTGAATTGGGATGGGAGCTGATAAAATTATTAATAAAAACTGTTCGCTTTTCAACTGCACCAAAGGGATGATCCGGGCAATAACAATTTTCCAGTGCCCCATTGGTATTATTGGTATGGAGAATATAGAGTATTTTTTCTTGCGCAAAAATACTCGCAGTTAGAAAGACGGCCAGAATTAGACGAAATCTGGATGGTTTTACATGTCCCATCATATCTAAAATTGGGAGTAATGAAGCCTTTAATCAAAACACTTTTATTTACAATTCCACTTTTTGCACAATACCCGGCAGATTCACTTTTTAGCGCTCCTGATACCTCCCCACTCCAAAAAATATTTCTCTACCCAATTACCAAATGGCAGCGGTTTTCTTATAATGAGTCCTCCTTAAATTGTCAATTTGCACCAAGTTGTTCCAATTATGGTGCCCAAGCAATTCACACCCATGGCACGGTTAAAGGACTTTTTATGACGTCTGACCGAATCATTCGCTGCAATGCTAACGCCTTTTTTTATCATCAAAAAATGGGTGGTCAGTTTCATTCTGATGGAAGATTGATTGATCCTATTAATTATAATTCCACAATTCATTCCCCTAAATCACCGGTTCTTGCGGCAGGGTTATCCATGGTAATTCCAGGATTGGGTAGAGCCTTTGCAGGGAGACCTATGGATGGATTCTATGGTTTCCTTTTGTCTGCATTGTCTATAAGTGCCGGTGTAAAATCGATAAAAAGAGAAAGTATTTTTGCACCACTTTATGTGGGAATGGCTGTCACCATTTATGGTGGTGAAGTGTATGGTGCTTACAGAACAGCAAAATATTATCAGCCTTAGAGTTTTATGTATTTATAGTAATATTTTATGTATTACATAAAATATTTTACTTGTTACGATGATTTTAGTTTATTATACTCCACCGACAAATAAAAGGAATTCATTCAACTTACCATGCCAATTATTACAAATCTAGATGTGATGCTTGCCAAACGAAAAATGTCACTGACGCAACTTTCCAAGGCAATTGGACTTTCTCTGACCAATTTGTCCTTGTTAAAAAATGGAAAAGTCAGGGGCATTCGATATGAAACATTGGAGAAAATCTGTATTGTATTGAACTGCCAACCGGGCGACATCCTTGAATACAGAGCCGATGATGATGGATTTAGTTCGAATGAATAATTTTCAACAACTAAAAGAAAGAGGTCTAAAATGATTCAATCACTCCTAAATGGCGGACCATTTATGATGGTCCTATTGATATTGTTTGCCGCAATATTATTTATTGCAGTAAAAAATATGAAAGAACCTTACCACACAAACGGCATTATTCTCTTGGGCATATTAACCGCATTTATGGGAATTTTCGCTACTTGGATTGGCGTAAATAGTGCTTTAAATGCAATTCCCGACATATCAAAAATTGCACCTCATATTTTATTAAACGGTGTAAATACTGCACTAATAACTACCTTTACCGGCGGTGTGATTCTTCTCATTTCAACTGCCATTTGGTATTACTTCATTAAAAAACATAATTTGCTGGTGGTATAAAATAAATCGCAGTTGTGAGGGTACATTTTATTTTAACTCAGGATTAACCACCGTATTTTCCGTCGCAATTTTTGCACAATAAGTACGCCAGTGTAGCTCAGGGGTAGAGCAGTTCTTTCGTAA
>JABGTK010000104.1 GCA_018647265.1 Candidatus Neomarinimicrobiota bacterium
ATCCTCAGGGCTAATGTGGTTTATAGTTATACGAAGCGTACGCAAGCCAGTTTTGTAAAATGGGTCGTGGATTCTCTCACTGATGGAAAGCAAATTAATGTGGTGAACGATCAATGGAATAATCCCACATGGACGGAATCTTTGGCTACGGTTATTGGGGTCATTATTAACAAAGAGGCACTTGGCCTTTATCACTATGGTGATAAAGGGCTGATGAACCGCTACGAGTTTGCCCAATTGATCGCAAATGTCTTCGACCTAAATGATGCACTTATAAAGCCCATCTCCACGGCAGAATTGAACCAACCTGCGCCACGTCCTTTAAAGAGCGGATTGAAAACTGAAAAAATTGAATCAGCGCTGGGAATCGTCCCTAAATCTGTTGAAACTTGTTTAATGGAAATCCGTAAGCAATTGTCCAGATGAAAACACTAATCATATCACCCACTTATAATGAGCGCAAAAATGTGGCCACACTCATTGAGCATGTATTCACTATTGATCCAAATTATCATTTGCTCATTGTTGATGATAGTTCTCCCGACGGAACTGGCGATATCGTTAGAGAGCTACAGTCCAGATTTCCCAATCTCCACTTGGAGACTAGAGTTAAAAAGGATGGTCTTGGAAAAGCATACATATATGGTTTTAAATGGGCTTTAAAAAGGGATTATGATGTTATCGTTCAGATGGATGCAGACATGTCCCACGACCCCATGGATATTCCACAAATGGCGCAATATTTAAGCGAATTTGACATGGTAATCGGTAGTCGCTATATCCAAGGTGTCAGTGTTGTGAATTGGCCCATCCGCAGACTAGTCATGAGTTATGGGGCCAATCTATATTCACGTATTGCTACAGGGATGCCGTTGAAGGATGCCACGGGTGGTTACAAAGTTTGGTCGAAAAAAGTGCTTGAAGCTATTGAATTGGATAATGTGAAATCGTCTGGGTATTCCTTCCAAATTGAGATGAATTTCCGTGCATGGATCAAGGGCTTTAAAATGAAAGAGCATCCGATTATTTTTATTGACAGGACGATTGGTGAATCGAAAATGAGTCGGTCTATTATGTTCGAGGCGGTGTGGATGGTTTGGCGATTGCGAATTTGGCGTATATTTGGGTGGAATAAATAATGTGGAAAATCGCCCACGAAACATGCTAAATACACGAAAAATATTAATATTATTTTCGTGCCTTTTCGTGTATTTAGTGGGCGAATAACCAACTTAGATTCAACTTCAATTTTTGAAACACTATGGCAGATTATTACTTAGAATTTGAAAAGCCGATCCAGGCGATTGATCAGAAAATCCTCGAGCTTGAAGCCGATGACAGTTCAGCGGACCATTCTTCTGAACTTTCAACACTCAAGGCTAAAAGGGAATCGTCCTTAAAAAAGATATTTTCAGGACTTTCTCGCTGGCAACGCGTCCAATTGGCCCGCCACCCGCAACGTCCCTTTTCATTGGATTATATTAATGCACTCGCTCCGGATTTTATTGAACTTCACGGCGATCGTTATTTTGGTGATGATGCGGCAGTCATTTCTGGCATGGGCACGATTGATGGTGTAAAAGTTGTTATTATTGGACAGCAAAAAGGCCGAAATACCAAAGAAAATCTATTTCGCAATTTTGGCATGATGCGTCCCGAAGGATACCGAAAAGCACTCCGAATTATGAAATTGGCGGAAAAATTTAGATTACCCATTATTTCTTTGATTGATACACCGGGCGCCTATCCTGGACTTGGGGCTGAAGAGCGTGGACAAGGTGAAGCTATTGCGAAGAATCTTTGGGAAATGTCGAAAATGAAAGTACCCATTATTTCTGTCGTAATTGGCGAAGGAGCCAGCGGTGGTGCTTTGGGAATTGGAGTATGTGATCGCATGCTCATGCTAGAAAATACATGGTATTCTGTTATTAGTCCTGAAGGTTGTGCCTCTATCCTCTGGCGGGATGCTGCTAAAGCGGCCGAGGCAGCCGATGCCATGAAAGTTACCCCTGACGACCTTATGAATATGGGTATTTGCGACCGAATTATTGAAGAGCCTCTTGGTGGCGCTCATCGTGAATTTGATGCAATGGCGACAATCCTGAAAAATGTTTTATTAGAAGAAATCGCCAATTTGAAAGATGTTGAACCTAATTCCTTCTTAGAACGGCGCATTGACCGTTATGATAAAATGGGTGTTTATACAGAATCCTGATGGTCACCTTCGACTATCATACCAAAATATATTATAAAGATATCGACCAAATGGGCGTGGTCTATTACGCTCGCTATTTCGAATATTTTGAACAAGCACGCACCGAACTCCTCAATAACATTGGACTGGTTGTAACAAAAATAGAGAATGAAGGTTATTATCTTCCCGTCGTATCAGCCACTTGTGATTATAAAGAGGGGGCCAAATTCGAAGATGAAATTATCGTCCGTACCATGATTAAGGATCTACCTCGATCTCGAATGAAAATAGAATATGAAGTATATAGAAAATCCGATAATAACTTATTGGTCACTGGTCATACGATTCACGGATTTATAAATAAAGATGGGAAGCCAAAACGACCACCTAAATCTTTAGTAGATACTCTCCGATCTCTTATTTCCGATTGACCAAGTAAACAGCAACAATGGCTAATCCACCACCAAGCATGGTGGACCATGGCAATGTTTCTCCCAGCAAAAGGACTGAAAATCCCATGGCGCTAACGGGTACTACATACATAAAAGAGGACGCTTTTTCAGATCCGAGTTTCATTGCAGTCAGCAGGAATATTGTTGTACCAAACCCTAGTGACCCTACCGAAATTAGAAGAAAATTCACCCAGAATATTCGATCGAACGAAAAAACAGAAAGAAATCCATCCCAGGGGACGAATGGTGTAGCAATAATCGCGGAAAAGATATATAGCCATAAACTGAAATTCAATACGTGGAGTTCATCCTTTGTTTTTTGGGATGCGACAGTTACTCCGGCCCAGAGGAATGCCGCCAAGATGAAATAGATATTACCCGAATCAAATAGATTTTGTAGATTAATTTCCCATACTCTGAGTAGGGTCAATCCTCCTAGAATTCCAATTCCTATCCCCATCGCTTCTTTAATATGAATGTCTTGTTTAAAGATCTGTAGCACAAGTAAATAGGTAACCAAAGGGCTTAAGGTGGGGACGATAACGCCGCCCAAGGCGGCCATGCCAATTTGGGTACCTTTAAAATAATTATAATTATATATCACTAAACAGACAGCTGCGATAATTACATAAGCCAGTGATCTTTTTGGAAAAACAGCTTTAATTCCCATATACATCATAATGGGAATCATTGTTATGGCGGCAAGAATGAATCGCCATGCCATGAGGAGTTCTGGGTCAGCGTATCGGCCGGCAATCTTGGCATTTGGCCATGATATACCCCAAATCAGCATGGCAAATACCATGGCGATATAGAGTTTGGAATTTGATTGAAGCTTTGTCAATCGTTCAATTTGGCCAATTCAAAAAGAATCTTCTCATTGGATGGCCGCTTCGAATATGTAAGTGCCACGTGAGCAAATACAACTTTTCTATCTTTATTTATAACAAAGGTACTGGCGTAAGGAATACCTTCGTGTTTCCCACCTTTATAACGGGGATCCGTGAGTCCAAAAGTATCAATAATCTTATGATCTTTATCCCATAGAAGGGGAAAGGTGATGGGATGGCCCTTTTTTGCATTTCGTTTTTTAAAGGCGCCGCTTGTTTTGGATGGCTCAATACTTAATGCCCATATTTCAGCATCTTTTGGAAGTTCCATCTTAGATAATTCGGCTAACTGCCGACGGCAATGGGGTCACCAATAACCACGGAAAAAGATTAAGACGAGATTCTTTTTCCCTTTTAATTTTGATAATTGTCGAATTTCTTCAGTGTCATCCAATGCAGAAAAATCGGGTACAGTTGAACCGGGAATAATTTTGATTTGATCGTAAGAAACAGTATCCGCTTGAGCGAAAAGGGAAATGGGTAAAAAGAAGATAAATATGGGTTTTAAGAATTTCATAATTACATCCGAAATACTGGGAATTGATGGTCTGAAATAGGTGCATTTCCTACAGCTCTTAATGCTTTTCCTAAAATGGTACGTGTCTCTAATGGACTGATTATACCATCATCCCACAATCTTGCACTGGCATAATATGGATGACCTTCTTTTTCATATTTTTCTAAAATGGGTTTTCTGATTGCATCCCATTCGTCTTCGCTCAATTCTTTACCTTCAGCTTTATGTTGATCTTTTTTTACTGTAGCCAATACATCCGCTGCTTGTTCTCCACCCATGACGGATATCCGTGCATTGGGCCACATCCATAAAAATCGTGGCTGATAGGCGCGGCCACTCATGGCATAATTCCCCGCACCAAAACTACCGCCAATGATGATGGTCATTTTCGGTACGTTGGCCGATGCTACTGCCTGAACTAATTTGGCACCATCTTTCGCAATACCACCTTGTTCAGCTTTGGTGCCTACCATAAATCCTGTGATGTTTTGTAAAAAAAGTAATGGTAGTTTTCTCTGGCAACATAGTTCTACAAAGTGAGCACCCTTAATGGCTGGTTCACTGAATAGGACACCATTGTTGGCAATTATTCCCAAGGGCTGTCCTTCAATCTTAGCAAAGCCGGTTACCAATGTTTTTCCATAATCGGATTTAAATTCTTGAAATTCTGAACCATCGACTATTCGTGCGATAATTTCCTTTACATCAAATGTGGTGCGGTGATTCTTGGACACGATACCAAAAATTTCATCCGCATCATATTTAGGTTCTTCAAATTCAACCTTTGAAGCGGGAACATTTGGAAAATGATTTATAATATTTCGAACAATCTCCAATGCTTCATCATCATTTTTCGCAAAATGGTCTGCAACACCGCTGATTTGGGTATGCATCTTAGCGCCACCCAATTCTTCTGCAGTGGCATCCTCACCGATGGCTGCCTTAACCAATGGAGGTCCGCCTAAAAAGATGGTGCCCGTTTTATTTACTATAATCGCTTCGTCACTCATTGCAGGGACGTAGGCACCTCCTGCTGTACAAGAGCCCATAACGGAAGCAATTTGGGGAATACCCTTTGCACTCATTTGGGCCTGATTATAAAAGATACGCCCGAAATGATCGCGGTCGGGAAACACTTCATCTTGTTTCGGTAAAAATGCGCCGCCACTATCCACCAGATAGATACAAGGGAGGTGGTTTTCCAATGCGATTTCTTGCGCCCGTAAATGTTTTTTAACTGTAAGGGGATAGTAGGTGCCACCTTTAACAGTTGCATCGTTGGCCACAATAACACACTGGCGACCGTGGACAGTAATAATGCCTGTGACAATCCCGGCGGCAGGGACATAATCGTCATAAACGTCATGGGCTGCAAAAGCTGAAAATTCTAAAAATGTTGAATCCGGATCACGGAGATTATCAATTCTGTCACGCGCTGTGAGTTTACCTCTGGATTGATGTTTCTCTACCCGTTTGGCCGCTCCCATTTTTTTGATTTCTGAAAGATGACTCTCAAGGTCTTTGGCCAATTCAGAATGATATTCATTGTTGGATTTAAATTTATCGGAATCAGGTTTAATGCGTGTTTTGATAATTGACATATTATTTATGGAGCCCTTTTTAGTCTTTCCCTTTTTGGGGAAGATTTAGATGGGAAATTTAATAATGGGGTATTTCTGATTTTTGTACGATTGAAATTTATTGCTGAATGATGGATTGGATGAATGTGCCAGCCACCCTCAATTTATCAAGATCAATGCCCGTTTCAAACCCCTGTTCTTTGCAGATGCGGGCCACAGTTTCGGTGGCAATATTGCCACTGGCGCCGGGGGCATAAGGGCATCCGCCCACACCGCCGGCACTCGAATCTAAAATGCGTAAACCCATACCGAGGCCAACGGCAATATTCTCAGCCGCCATGTTAAATGTATCGTGCATGTGGAGGGCAAAAATTTCTGGCGGCCAATTATCGAGGATAATCTCCAAGAGATATTCCACATCTTCAGGGGTTGCTTTCCCAATCGTATCTCCCAAAGATATTTCATGGACCCCAAGATCCAATAGATCTTGCACAACTTTAACGACCGCTTGGGCACCTACATCACCCTCATATGGGCAGACCCAACAAGTGGAAATATAACCTCTTAAGCGGAGGTTGTTTTCTTCACATAATGGCACCATTTCTTCAATTCGGCGAATGCTTTCTTCAATGGAGCAATTGGTGTTTTTTTGTGAAAAAGTTTCACTGGCGGCAGTAAAAATTGCGACGGAACTATAACCGCACTTTAGGGAAGCTTCAAGTCCTTTGAGATTGGGAATAAGGGCCGTATATACAGTTTCATCATTACGATTAATGTCGGATGACACTTTTGTTGCATCCGACAGTTGGGGTACCCATTTTGGAGATACAAAACTGGTAACTTCAATCTCAGGACATCCCGCATCTGTGAGCATATTTATGTAAGCAACTTTATCCTCAGTCCTAATGGATCGTGAAATATTTTGGAGTCCGTCCCTTGGACCGACTTCAACAATGCGAACTTGATCAATCATTTAGTCTAAGCCTTTCATTACGGTGATGGATGTTGTTTTAGGTGCCATTTCTCTTAATCACTAGGTTGGGAATACGGTTTGTATAGTCGTAATTTTGCGTTTCAATTATTATCATTACAAGGGAATTTATGTCCGGACATAGCAAATGGGCGACGATCAAGCGCAAAAAAGCGGCAATTGATGCTAAGCGCGGAAAAATATTTACAAAACTAATTAAAGAATTAATGATTGCTGCCCGAGATGGTGGTGGTGATCCTGAAGCAAATCCACGACTTCGCCAAGCAATTTCCACTGCAAAAGCAGCCAATATGCCCAATGATAATATCAACCGTGCCATTCTAAAAGGAACGGGTGATCTGGAAGGTGTTACTTATGAGGAGTCCACTTACGAAGGTTACGGCCCCGGCGGAGTGGCTATTTTCCTTGAAGTTCTGACAGATAATAAAAAACGAACTGTAGCAGATATCCGCCACCTCATGAATAAACACGGTGGCAATTTGGGTGAAAATGGTTCTGTTGCTTGGATGTTTGAAAAACAGGGCCAAATTTCTCTTTCTGCTGACGGTTTGGATGAAAATACAGTTTTCGAGGAAGCACTCGAAGTAGGCGCCGATGACTTTAGCAATAATGACGGAGAATTTATTATTACCACAGTACCTTCCGAAACGGTAAATGTCTCCGATGCCCTTTCAGCCAAAGGATATGAAATAACATCATCTGCTGTAGAAATGGTACCGAAAAATACCGTAAAAGTTGAAGGGAATGATGTGGGCCGTCTTATGACTTTAATGGAAGGCTTAGAGGAGAATGAAGATATTCAAAATCTCTATTCTAACTTTGATTTAGATGAAGCAGACCTGTAACCTGTAAGTGCATCAAAACTTCGGTGGCAGTAATACAAAGAGTAATCGGCGTAGATCCAGGATTGAACATAACTGGTTTTGGTATCTTGGATTACAAAGGTAACGATATTCGGGTTGTGGCTTACGGCACCATCAAACCGCCGGCCAAAGAATCTTTACCGAATCGATTGGAATATCTTAATAGTCATATGAATGAATTATTAATAAAATTTGAACCAATTGCCATGGCCATAGAGGATACATTTTTTAGTCAGAATGTAAAATCTGCATTATTGTTAGGCCAGGCTAGGGGTGTTTTGTTATTGGCGGGAGCTTCCAATGGGATTCCCTCAGTGGATTATGCGCCAAGGAAGGTAAAACAGTCCGTAGTGGGGAATGGTGCCGCCGATAAGAAACAAGTTCAATACATGGTAAAACAAATTTTAAAGATGGACGAATTGCCAAAACCATTAGATGTTTCTGATGCTTTAGCCATTGGCTTATGTCACATAAACCAAAATAAATATATATGAGCTTAATGGATTCCATTTCAGGCAAGCTATTTGCCAAAAGTCCCACAGAAGCTATTATAGATATTGTTGGTATTCGTTTTCGGATTCGCATATCAATCTCTGCTTATGAAAATTTGCCAAATATTGGCGAAGCTGTGGCATTGTTAACGCACCTCCATGTGAAGGAGGATATTCTCGATTTATATGGATTTAAAGACGATGCAGAGCGATCACTATTTATGAATCTGAATACTATTAGCGGTATCGGTCCGAGATCTGCCATGAATATTTTGTCCGGCACTAATCCTGACGAATTTAAAAGTCGCATCGTTGCCGGGGATGTGAAGTCTCTTACAGTTATTCCGGGGATTGGTGCGAAAACAGCCAAACGAATCATTGTTGAGTTGAAAGAAAAATTTGCAGCTGATTTTGATGGTAAAGACGATTTGGGATTCACGGATGATGAAGATTCATTAATGGTGAAAGATGCCATTAATGCGCTGCAATCTTTGGGGTATAAGCAAGCGCAAGTGAATAAAACATTGAAAGACTTGGAGATGGCCGGAGATTTATCTGGTGGATTAGAAGAAATTATTCGAAAAGCATTAGCGAAAATGATTTGAGGAGAATATGAAATACGCAGACCAAATAAAAAAATTAGGAACTGAAACAGCATTTGCTGTATCGGCGCAAGCTCGAGCTTGGGGCGCTAAAGGTCATAAAGTATATCCCTTTCACTTGGGTGACATAAATTTGGCGACGCCAGAGAATATTGTTGAAGCAACTTTAAAAGGCATTCGTGATGGAAAGACAGGATATTGTCCATCAGAGGGCATTTTGCCCTTAAGAGAAGCGTTGGCTATAGATGTGGGTACGCGAAGAGGTGTATCCTATGGCCCGGACAATGTGTCCATCCAACCTGGCGGAAAACCTACAATTGGAAAATTTATTGCTGCTGTAATGAATCCCGGAGATGAGATTTTATACCCAAATCCCGGATATCCCATTTATGAATCACAGATTGAATACCAAGGTGGTTGCGCAGTGTCTTATAGTTATATCCAAACCGACACTGGTTTTGACATTGATATTGATCGTTTAAAAGCGTCCATTACAGAAAAGACCGTGGCAATTATTTATAATAATTATCAAAACCCAATTTCAGCTGAATCTTCTGTGAAAGAGATGGAAGCGGTAGCAGCGCTGGCGATTAAATATGATCTTTGGGTTTTGGCCGATGATGCCTACTTTGAAATGATTTACGAAGGAGAAGCTAGGTCGATTGTATCTATTCCGGGAATGCAGGAGAGGACAGTTATCTTATATACATTTTCAAAAAAATATGCCATGACCGGTTGGCGAGTAGGTGGTGCTATTGGACCTGAAAAGATTATTAAAATAATATCTAAACTGAATGTGAATGCGGAATCGTGTACCACACATTTTATTCAAGCTGCCATGGCAGAAGCCATAACTGGTGACCCCTCTGGTGCGAAAAATATACTGGATACTTTGAGAGAAAGGCGTGATGCCACTGTGGCTGGGCTGAATACTATCGACGGAATCAATATTCCAACACCGAGGAGTACCTTTTACCTTTTTCCAAACGTGTCTGAAATTATGAAGCGCAAAGGATTTGATAATATAGGGCAGCTCCAGATTGGAGCGTTGGAAAACTCAAATGTATCTTTTTGCACGCGTGAACACTTTGGGCGTCCCTTGTTAGAAGAAACTGAATTCTTCATTCGTTTTGCCTATTCCGGCATTACAGTGGAAGATATCAATGAAGGTATGAAAAAGTTGAAAGAGTATTTCGAAGCATCATGAAAAAAACGCCATTATATGATAAACATATAGCTTTGG
>JABGTK010000105.1 GCA_018647265.1 Candidatus Neomarinimicrobiota bacterium
AGATTCCGTCCATGTGGGATTATTCCATTGATCGTTCACCACATTAATTTGCTTTCCATCAGTGAGAGAATCCACGACCCATTTTACAAAACTGGCTTGCGTACGCTTCGTATAACTATAAACCACATTAGCCCTGAGGATAGTTGCTTGCTCATGATGCGTTGTTAACCATTCATCCGCCGCCAATTTGGTTTTGCCATAAACAGATATAGGATTGGTTTCATCAGTTTCACTGTAGGGCCCATTTTTACCATCAAAAACATAGTCTGTAGAAATTTGAATAAAGTACCCATCAAATCCATTACATAAATTATTCACCCCATCCATATTTATGGATTTTGCTAATTTCGGATTGGTTTCACATCCATCCACATTGGTCATGGCCGAGAGGTTTAAGATTACATTCGGTTGTGTATCTTTCAGAATTTGGTTCACGGCATCGGCGTTAGTTACATCCAAGTGGATCCCCTCATCTAAGACATGCCATCCGGTTGGAATTATATTAAAGCTTGACTTTAAGTGTTTTATGCATGCATCACCTAATTGACCATATGCGCCTGTAATTAATACTTTTTTCATTTTATTATTTACCAGGAAGGCACTAAGACACGGAGGGTCTTAAAAATGGTTTATTCATGAATGATTTTTCATTGAGTCTTCGTGGCTAATCCACGATCTCGAATGAATGGGCCACAATATCCACTTGTCTCAAAAGCATATACTTATCCATACCGGGGTGAAAAATCATCAAATGGATAAAATATGTCCTGTCCGTTGCTTCATCGTAAAAGAGGTAAGAAATAAAAGGGCCGCCTTGGGCTTCTTCAATACTTTCCCAAAGACCCGTAATTTTCCAGGCGCCGCGCTCATTGAACACAGCCGGTTCAATTTTAAATAAATAATCGGAATATTCAATATGACCAAAATATTTCGGTGGAATCTCTTTAACATATTCGTGAACAGAAGCACTGTCTGTAAAAGTCAATCCATCGGCCCATTGCACCGCCAGCCAACGATAGGGAATATCACGTCCCATCCAGAAAAACTGCTGTTCGGCGCTGTCGGCAATCACTGTATATCCCCAGGGGATTTTCATAGTCCAACCGTATTTATCCCCAAGTTCTTTCTGAAGATCTTTTTGCAATGTTGACCCCTCAAACAAGTGCTTACTCTGGCGTTTAAAGAATAAATCATCATATTGTTTTTTGAGCCATGGCCCTTGATCCTTAGCCTGTTCTATAATCTTTTCTGTGGTGGGACCATTCATGATGAGATAATTTTGGTTGCGGGCATATACATCTTTAGCGAATATGAGTTGATTGTCCCCCTCCATAGTCGTTTTGTACTGGGAAGCGGACAAAATTTGTTTCACCAGTTTCGCACCCAAATTCCGAGGATGATCTCCTATGGCTGCAACGATGACATTCACATGATCATTTACATCGGTGAAATTTTCAGGATCGACCCAAACAGTGTGATAATAGGGCTCTGGCTGTGGTGTAAATAAAGTATCGCTAAAAATGGTGGTAAGCACTTTTTGCACTTCATCTCTATCCCCCAACGAAGCCACCACCACTAATTCATTATCGGCACCCATTGCGCGCGGTTTGAACTGGTCGCAGCTAGACCAAAATAATATTGTTACAATACAAAGAATTAATCTTTTAGTCATTATCAGCCTATCCGTTATCCAACACAAAATTAGCCCGTTGTTTATCAAAAAGCACATCCAGAAGTTTAACTTTTACCCTGTCGCCCAAACGGAATTCCTTTTTGTACTTTCGACCTCTCAAGCAGTAATGATCTGGGTCATAACTGTATTCGTCACCTTCTAATGTTTCCGTATGGACGAGCCCTTCGGCCAAGGATAAATCTAACCCGACAAAAAAGCCAAAATTGACCACACCAGAAATGATACCCTCAAAAGATTGGCCCATTCGTTCTCCCAGCCAGCGCAACTGCTTCATTTTGATATATTCTCGTTCTGCTGATAAAGCCTGAAGTTCTGCTTGATTGGAGAAGTTAACTGCTTTTTCCATCATTTCATGCCAATCCGATTTCGGTTCAAATGATTGGTCGCAGACCATTTTAATCATACGGTGAACCATCAAATCGGGATAGCGGCGAATGGGTGATGTAAAGTGGGTATAATGGTCAAATGCCAATCCGAAGTGTCCTGCATTAGTCATGCCATACTCAGCTTTACTCATGGTTCTGAGCGCTACCGTTTCGATCAAAGATCGATATGGTGAATCTTCTACATGTTTCAGAACATTTTTAATATCATTGGGCGACAGTTCACCTTGGGGAATTGGAATATCAAGATGCAATAATTTCAGAAGGTTAATAAATCGTTCCACTTTCAGATTGTCCGGTTTGGGGTGGACGCGATAAACAAATGGATATTTCTTCGGTAGTAATTTTGGAATTTCTGCCGCCACCAGTTGATTGGCTAAAAGCATACATTCTTCCACGATGCGATGGGATTCCATCCGTTCGCTAGGACGAATTTCATGGGGTATGCCTTTTTCGCCCATTTCAAAAATGGGTTCAGGAATATCAAAATCTATACTCCCCGCATCAGACCGATTTTTGAAAAGCTGTTTTGCCAATCGCTTGAGCATAATGATTTCATTCTTTGCGGAATGACTTGTTTTGCCATCAACAATATCCTGAACATCTTGATAAGTGAATCGCGCTTTACTGTTAATCACCGTGGGCAAAATTTCTGTTTCTAACACATTAAAGTTTTTGTCCATTTTTATGATAGCCGAAACAGCGAGGCGATCTACGTTGGGTTTGAGCGAACAAAGATTAGCAGATAGTTCCTCGGGTAGCATGTGGACCACACCTTCGGTAAAATAGACCGATGTAGCGCGAATAATGGCCTCTCTATCGATAGGTGAATTGGGTGTTACGAAATGACTCACATCCGCAATATGGACGCCCAAAACATAACCATCCCGATTTTGCTTAATCGAAATAGCATCATCAAAATCTTTTGCATCCACCGGGTCGATAGTAAAACTGTTCCATTGTCTCAAATCTCGTCGATTAGGTACTTCTTTTTCGATAGATTTTTGACTGAAATTATGAACCGCTTGATTCACCTTCCCCGGGAATTCCTGGGTATAATCATACTTATTGAGGATCATTTTCATATCATTGGATGGATCTTCCGCTTTACCAATGACAGTCACCAATTCAGCAATAATGGGGTCAAAGGCATTACCCCAATCCTTAACCTTCGCTTTTACAATTTGACCTTCGCCCAAATCTTTTTTCGCTTTAATAAGCCGAATTCCCCGACCAGGGTTAACAGGCGAAATTTCCATAAACAGTTTTCCAGCATAACGATAGGTTATACCAATGAATTGATCAGATCCCCGTTCCAGCACTTTTTCAATTCGACCTTTTAATCCTTGGGGTCCTTGATTCTTTTTCAACTTTACCTGAACGCGATCTTTATGAATGGCATCCGCCATGGATCGTCGGCCGATGAAAATATCTTCTGAATCATCTTCGGTTATAACAAAACCGAAGCCCTTTTGAGTGACGGTCAATACGCCCTCTATTTTGTTAGGTTGCCTCGGCAACCCATAATGTTTTCCTTTAATGAGATTTATCTCCCCTTTTTTTACCATTTCTTTCAGAAGGATTTTAACAGCACCAACTTCGCCCTGCTTTACCTTCATCCTATGGAGTATTTCTTTTTGCCGGAATAACTTTCCGGGGTTTTGATTAAATATGGCTAATAGTTTTTTACGCATTATAATTCCGAACTGAATTTAAGATGAATTTTTCCTCCGGACGACCCCTCAGAAAATCCGATTGCAATATCCAAAGTGAAAGTTCCATTGTGTTGGCGAAAGCCCATACCGTATCCAGCCTTTATTGTTGAAAAGGACTTACCGAATAATGGCTCCGACTTTTGCACATCATTGTAAACCACGTCCTTAGAATCATTAAAACCGGACACTGGTTTATCCATAAACAGGAATAATTGTGATTTATCTAAATCACCGAAGAGCCATTCAAATTTATGAATGACCACCCAATCTGCACTAAATTGATTTTCTCCATAACCTCTAATTGAATTTGCACCCCCAAATTTCACCTTCTTAGCGATTGCAATCTCCCTTCCCGTCACATTGACCCCCTGTCCTTCCACAGACAATAATAGTACGCCGGGCCCCAACTTCCGATATTTATCGATTCGGAATTTAATTTCAGTCACGGTAGTTTTTCCCATTTCATCTTCAAATTTCCCCAGAGCGATTTCACCTTCCCAAAAGCGACCTTCAGATGGCATCCATCGATTATTCCGCCGATCGCCCCGCATGCCGAGAATCACCGATTCTGATTTAAATTTCGATTCATTTGTCAAATCTTTGCTGGATTCTTTTTTTCCGCCGATTCGCCACTGACCCAAAGGACCAATCCCCGTAGCAACCGCCGTTGTACTTTCTAAAATATATTGATCTTCCAAAAAATCCTGTTGGAATTCAATATCAGTACCGAAGGGTAAACCAAATGGGAATGGTGTTTCGTAGCCTAATTTCAAAAAACGAGATTGTTCATTGGGTTGACGCCATTGCAGATCCATAATGGTGCCTTCTTTTCTGGGATTTTCCAGATGGAGATCCACTTCTCCAGTGGTGAGCCATTTTCCATCTTTACCTTTGCTGGCCCCGATGATGCCGCCGATCTGACTTTTGAACTGGGGATGAAACGCCACCACGGCTGCCACTTGTTTTTTGCCATACTGAGC
>JABGTK010000106.1 GCA_018647265.1 Candidatus Neomarinimicrobiota bacterium
CAGTTCTTTCGTAAAGAACAGGTCGTTGGTTCAAATCCAATCACTGGCTCAAACTTCTTTATTTTATTTTTAAAACGTATAATGCAGAATCATTCACATTCACTTTTTATAAAATCTATTAATGTATTTGCTTCTTGTTGCGCATCAAAATGCTTAGAAATGAAAGCACTACGAACATCTGCAGGCAATTCCGTAATTGATATATAATCGTAAGAAGCAAGAAGTTCAGCCCGAGCACGGACAATCACTAAATATTTTTCACCAATTTCTTTCCATTCTGAAGGAAGTGAAGCAACCAATTCTTCTGTTATTGCAACCCTTTCTATCCAACCGGCTTCAGTCGTAAGGTTTGTACCTGTGTCATTTTGGGTCCATACTTTTATCTTATCCCAAACAATGCAATATTCTTTTTGATCAGGTTCGGCCTTATCATCTTCACAACTCCAACTTGTTAGTCCAATTATAATTGAAACTAATGCCATCAATACATTTGATCTTATTATAAATACTCCATCCATTTTGTGTTTTAAAGAAAAATTGACTCTTATTAAAAGATAGTCCGAATGTTGGACGATCACTTAAGGGAAAGGCAAAAAAAATATTTTCAAATTACGATAAAAAAACGACCGTCTATTTTGGCATTAAGTCCCGATTTTTATTGGGAATTTTTTGTATATAAAATTAAACTATGGTTGGCGAATCTTTTCCGATTCGATTCTGGAATAAATGAGTGATTAAAGCGATAATCTAAAATGTCGAGGCCAGCCTCTTTTACTTCATTCACTAATCGATTATAGTTGTATTTCCGAACATGAACATTGACAAATTTACCGCGGCCCATATTCAGCATATTTTCAAATAAAGCTGCATCTCCCCTGACCCTTTCCATGGGTACACTCACTGCTAAAATACCATCATCGGATAAAAGTGTTTTAACTTCTTTTAGTGTTTGGATTGGATGATCCACATGTTCCAAAACATGCATAAGTGTCACTGCATTAAAACGACCGGCATTTTCATTAAAAAAACCATTTTGAATGTGGTGAAATTCATTTTGATCAAAAACACGACGATTACGTTTAACTGAATCTAAATGAATATCTGCCCCATGGACACGGTGGGCACCGAACCGATTCGATAATACTTCAATCATATGTCCGGTAGAACAACCCACATCCAAGATTGGTCCGCCGTTGGCGTGCTTCTGGATGTAATCTGCAATGCGATCCATTTCCCATTGTTTGAAACGCATAATTTTTTGTCCAAACAATACTTTTGCCCTTACCGTGTATTGATACGGCAAATTGTAAATTGATCTATATGAATTTCTTATTTCGTCGGCCAATAAAATTCCTGAGGTTGCCTAACTGTAGAAAAATCTGTTGCTACACAGACCAAAGTGTAATCATTCTACAACCAGTAAGTCCACCTCAAAAATCAGCACAGAGTTTGCTGGAATAGTACCATTATCGCGGTTTCCATATCCCATATTCGGCGGTATGGTTAATTTGCGTTTGCCACCCACTTTCATCCCGGATATTCCTTCATCCCAGCCTTGGATTACCTGACCAGCGCCAACGGTAAACCGAAAAGGACTCCGACCCGGATTCAAAGAGGAATCAAACTTTTTCCCATCTTCTAACCAACCGGTATAATTTACAGTTACAATACTATGTTTGACCGCTTCCGTGCCTTTGCCAACTACAATATCTTCTATAATCAATTCGCCATCCATCACTTCATCTTCCTTACTGCATCCGGCCACAAGCAGTAAAATTGCCATTGCCGGTATTTGCCATTTTAATTTCATATTAGTTCTCCATTTGAAGGGCCCAAGTTTACATCTTTTGGCTAATCGGATTTACCGTAAATTTCTCCACGTGAAAATCATTATATTCGACTATGTCAGCCACACCGTCTTTATTTAATCAACACTTGCCGCCATTGGCAGACCGCATCCGACCAAAAACTATGTCTGGGTTTATCGGTCAATCCCATCTTGTTGATGATCAAAAAATCCTTTCCAAGTTATTAGAAAATGACCAATTATTTTCACTCATATTCTGGGGTCCGCCGGGGACAGGAAAAACAACCCTGGCGCGGATTATTGCCAATAGTTTAAAAGCTGAAATTCATGAATTATCGGCCGTATCCAGCGGTGTGAAGGATTTGCGACAAGTTATTGAAAAGGGAAAAGCCAATCGTGATTTAGGACGGTCCACCATTTTATTTATTGATGAGATCCACCGTTTCAGTAAGTCCCAACAGGATGCCCTGCTTCATGCGGTGGAAGAAGGTGTTGTTACACTTATTGGTGCTACAACAGAAAACCCCTCTTTCGAAGTCATTTCTCCCCTCCTATCCCGCTGTCGCGTTTTAACCCTCAAGCATCTTACCGAAGAACAACTCAACGCCGTTTTGGACAGCGCTATTAAAAATGACATCATTTTATCAAAGGGAAGAGTCGAAATCAGTAAAGATGTTAAATCGATGCTGGTCCAATCCGCTGGAGGCGACGCCCGAAAAATGCTCAATACGCTTGAACTTGCTGTCAGTCTTGCTGGGGGGGAAAGTGTACTTTCTATCGAAATCCTCAATGAAGCACTACAAAGTAAAACACAATTATATGATAAAACGGGTGATTACCATTATGATGCTATTTCCGCTTTCATCAAATCTGTCCGCGGCAGTGATCCCGATGCGGCAGTCTATTGGCTGGCGGTCATGCTAGAGGGTGGCGAAAAACCCGAATTCATCGCACGTCGCCTCATTATTCTAGCTTCAGAAGATATTGGGAATGCGGATCCAAAAGGTCTTACCATTGCCACATCTGGATTCCAGGCGGTTCATATGATTGGTATGCCGGAGGCATCTATCATTTTATCGCAAGTTACTACCTACTTGGCGGCCGCGCCAAAATCCAATGCCAGTTATATGGCAGTGAATTTGGCTATGGGAAAGATATCCTCAGAAGGCACCCCGGGCGTCCCCCTCCATTTGCGAAATGCGCCCACAGGTTTGATGAAATCCCTCGATTACGGCAAAGATTATAATTATCCCCATAACCATCCCAATCATTTTGTGGATATGGATTATTTTCCGGAAGGAAAGCAGGAAACATTTTATAACCCTACTGAGTTAGGATATGAAGAATACATCCGAGAACGGCTAAAAGAAATTTGGCCCAAACGCTATTCTAAATAATGCGGTTTTTCACCTATAGAACTCACTCACTCCCAAAGGGAAGAAATTTAAAAAATTCAGGTCTCCTGATTTTCCTGTTTTCCCTTTCAATCACCACCGCCCAAGATGATCGCCTGCGCCTGAAGCGAGCCGACGTTCTGGAAAACATTACTGTTGATGGCATATCCATGCAATACCTGAAAGGGAATGTCGTTTTCCACAAAGGTGAAATGGTCATGAATTGTGACTGGGCCCGGTTCAATAAAGGATCCGAACAGGGCTTTTTATTCGGCAATGTATCCATGCTAAAAGATGATCAGACTCTCACCTGTGATTCCATGTTTGTGGATTCGCCCAAGGATATTATGATCGCCTACAGCAATACCCACGTTTGGGATACAACTTACAGCTTGGTAGCAGACACACTATTTTATTTTTCAGCATTAGA
>JABGTK010000107.1 GCA_018647265.1 Candidatus Neomarinimicrobiota bacterium
CATTTTTCTAAAAGATATTTCGGATATTAAGGTGGCTCGGCCCGGAGATAATATCGGGGTTGATGTCGGGGTTGACCTATGTGTCAACCCACAGAAGTACAACTCCAGAAAAAATATTAAGGGCAGACACATAGGTCCGCCCGAACAAGGAACAGTTACAGGAGAGCAACCAACATTGGGGACGATTGTTCAATGGTATAAAACCATGGTCACCAATGAATATATTAGAAAAGTGAAATCCCAAAATTGGGAACCATTTACCAAAAGATTATTCCAGCGCAATTATTATGAACATATTATTCGAAATGAAGATAGTTTGAATCGAATTCGTCATTACATTATGACCAATCCTGACCGATGGGAAAAAGATATTGAAAACCCAAAAAACATTTATGAAACAGGAAGAGTTGTTTCTCCTAAAGACTATTTTTTAGAAACCTATTACCAATCTATTGTTGAGAAAGATTAATTTAGATAATGAAAATCCTCGTATCTGATCCCATAACTGAGAGCGGTATGGCCGTCCTCACCGATGCTAATTTTGATGTAGTTCAATTGCCCGAAGGAACGCCGGAAGAAAAAGCAGAAGCCTGTAAAGATATCCATGGCTGGGTAATCCGTAGTGGCACAAAAATTACAGCTGAAATGATAGATGGCGCTGAGAACCTTCAAGTGATCGGCCGTGCCGGTGTAGGTGTGGATAACATTGACATTCCTGCCGCTACCCGCCGCGGTGTGGTTGTCATGAATACACCTGACGTAAATACCATTTCCGCCGCTGAACATACAGTGGCAATCATGCTCACCCTTTCGCGAAATATTTCCATCGGAGATAGTGGTATGAAAAATGGTGAATGGAACCGTAATGCCTTGGTTGGGACAGAACTCCGACATAAAACTTTGGGAATTGTGGGAATGGGTAAAATCGGCCGTGAGGTCATGACGCGCTGTCGTTCCTTCGGTATGAAAATTTTAGGATTCGATCCTTACATGAACCAGGACATGTTCAATCCTGAAGAAGTAACAATTGTTGATTTGGATGAATTGACAGCCAATTCAGATTATATCACCGTACATGTTCCTTTGACCGATTCCACCCGTGATTTGTTTGACTATGCCCGTTTGTCAGCTATGAAATCTACTGCACGTATCGTAAATGTGGCCCGAGGTGGTATCATCAATGAAGCAGGCTTAGCCAAAGCATTAGTTGATGGTAAAATCGCCGGGGCAGCCATTGACGTATTTACATCTGAACCTGTGGATGATTCCAATCCATTGGTTAATGCACCGAATATTGTATTAACGCCTCACCTTGGCGCATCCACAAAGGAAGCTAAAGAAGGGGTGAGTATGGCAGTATGTGAACAAGTGCGCGACTATTTACTCCATGAGAAATTGAACAATGCCTTAAATATGCCCATCTCTGACATGGCTAAACTGAAAGAGATTCAAATCAATTTGGATTTGGCGGAACTAATGGGCATCCTCCAGGGGCAGTTAAACCCGGGTGTGATTAAGCGTGTCCAGGTAGAATGTTCCGGTACTATGGACGAAGCAAAACCGGCCGCTTTAGCATTCTTAAAAGGATTATTGAAGAACCGAATTCCCGATCGTGTCAATTATATTAATGCTGAATCGCTGGCTGTGGAGTTGGGTATTAGTATTGAGCACAGTTTTACGAATGATAGTGGTTCTTATACCAATTTGATTCGAACGCGCGTAACCGGTGAATCTGAACCGACACGAATTGCAGGCAGTGTATTTGAAGGAAATCGAATACGCATGGTAAATATCCTTGGATACGAGATGGAAGTGACGCCTTACGGAACCATGCTTTTTGCACGGAACAAAGATGTACCGGGCGTTATTGGGAAGGTCGGTACAATGTTAGGCGAAGCAAAAGTTAACATTGGTGGATATCTTCTGAGCCGGGAAATGAATGACGGCGAAGCATTTGCCGTTGTGCGGGTAGATAATCCCGTTCCCGATTCTGTGCTTTCCCAAATAAGAGATTTACCAGAGATTATTTCAGTCCAACAACTTCATTGTTGATTGCTTTGAATGGATCATCCTTACAAAACGATTGAAATTGCAGGAGGTGGAATTGCGGGCCTTACAGCAGCAATTCAACTGAAGATGGCGGGACACAATCCTGTTGTTTACGAAAAAGAATCACAAATTGGCGCAGGCCGTCATGGTGATTTCGAAGGATTGGAAAATTGGATTTATCCCCAAAGTATGCCGGCCTTTTTAATTGAAGCAGGATTTGATTTTACGGAAATAAAGACTCACTCTGTCTCGCAGTTTTTCGTTCATACCCAAAACCGACCGCCCTTTTTAATTCAGAATAATTCACCGTTTTTTTATATGGTAAGGCGCGGAGCTAACCCCCATGATATTGATAACCAATTATTTCACCAATGCCAAAAAATGGGCGTTCAATTTGAGTTGGGGAAAAAAGCACCAGAGAATTGTCACATCAATGCCACCGGATCAAAAAAAGCGGCTGCTTATATTCAGGGTATTAATTTTCAAACTGAATTGAAAGATCAAGTCCATTTGCTTTTAGGGCACGAATATGCACCGAAAGGTTATGCTTATCTTATTATAATCGATGGTAAAGGGACATTGGCTACAGCCTATAAGAAACCAAAGAATTCAAATGTAAACCCCATTAATAATACGCGAGAATATTTTGATACAAAGGGTATTTCTATAAATGTTGGTGAGTCATTTGGAAGTCGAGGTAGTTTTTCATTACCATTTGGCCAGTGGAGAAATCCATATCAAATCGGTGAAGCAGGGGGTTTCCAGGATTATTTATTCGGTTTTGGTATTCGCATGTCCATGATGTCAGGTCGGGCAGCGGCATTATCCATTTTGGGGAAGAAAAAAGAAGCAAAAATTTTATTAAAAGAATTGAATCGGAAACGGCGCTTATCATTTGTGAATCGCATCCTGTATGAAAGGTTGAACGATCGGCAGATGGCTGAGTTTGCGAAAAAGTTTTCTGAATCTTCCGATCCATTATCTATATTGTCCGGTGCATATGCATGGAACTTTAAAAATATTTTGCGTTGGATAAACATCGGGCACCGATATGAAATACATCCTACTTAGAAGCATTCAAGTTTTTGCCATGATCATTTTAATCTCGGGACTCGTCTGGGGAATCCGTGATAATAATGTTATGCTAGAATTAAACGCACTTATTATTGGATCGGGTATATTTTATATCGTAAATATGTTGTTGAAAAAAGATTAATCATTCAAATTCCGATATCATTATAACGTGAAAGCGAGGGGATTATGTCAAAATTATGGACTGATTTAAAAGAAAACATGAAAGATTGGAGCAACGCCGCTATTGAAAAAGCGGAAGAGGTGAGCAAGGTTGCCGTTGCAAAAACAGAAGAGTTAACCAAGATTAGTAAAATAAAATTGGAAATTCATCAACTGGAGCGTAATCGACGCCGGGAACGGGAAGCGTTGGGAAAATTAGTATACGGTCAGGCCAAGAATGATAATATGGTGAATTTTACCGGGAATGCAGAATTCTTTACCCATGTGGAAAAGATAGAGAGTATTTCTGCTGTAATCACCGGTAAAAATAATGAAATTGAAAGAATTAAAGATGAGTACGATATACAGGATGTAATCGTTTCGGAAGCAGTCGATGTGGAGCCAGCCACTGTTGAATCATCTGAAGAAGGGGAAGTTGTATCAAAACCCGAGAATGAATAATTCAATTGCCTTCATCTACTTTCACTAGTCAAAAGAATGCCCCACTCAACTTTTCTAGGAAATAAAGGGCATTGCAACGTCTGCGTCACAGTACCCGATCCCATTTACTGAAAATATAGCTGAAATGATCAATTTGGCTGTTTCATGAACACTTTTGTAAATTCCACGATTAATAGAGGCGAATAAATCATGTTTCGTCATAAAAAAACCAATAAATATCATAACTATATCATTGTATCCGAACGTGATTCGGACGTACACCAGTACAACTTCTCCCGTCAGAGATTATTGACAATTGCGGGAATTGCTGTTGTGTTTGTATCCATCGGTCTCTTCCTTAGTGCCGATGCACTTACTGGTATACTTTATAAAGCAAAATTAAAAGATTTACGGGCCAACTACCACCAATTAACGGAAACACTTGTTACACTTCAAACACAATTAGAAGATGTTTCTGGAAAGATGGGTACTATTGAGAAAAAAGACCAAGCCATTCGGACGTATGCTGGTTTACCTCAGATTGATCAAGATGTCCGAAAGATGGGTGTTGGTGGTGCTGTCATCCGAAAAACCAATGTTAATGATATTGCTCCTGAGGTTACTTCCAGAATTTCAGAGATTGAAATGAATGTGGAAACATTATCACGAAAAGTAAAGCTTGAGTTAAAAAGTTATAATTCTTTATACAATAAAGTCCGGGATAATTCAGATAATTTAAAAATTATTCCTTCGATCCGCCCAGTTCAAGAGGGATATCTCGGATCCGGATTTGGATACAGGGAAGATCCATTTACTGATAAAGTGCGCTATCATTACGGACAAGATTTCGCTGTGAATACAGGTACCAAAGTATATACCCCGGCCCAAGGTAAAGTCCGTTTTGCTGGAAATCAAGGGGGCTATGGTAAAGTGATTAAGATCGACCATGGCAATGGTTATCGTACAATTTATGCCCATTTATCCAATATCAAGGTGAAACGTGGCCAAGAGTTGAAGCGCGGTGAATTGATTGCTACCTCGGGGAATACGGGTCGTTCAGCTGGCCCCCACCTCCATTATGAAGTTCACCAGTACGGTGCGCCACAAAATCCCATGGATTATTTTTTCTCGGGCCACTTGAAGTAAGCCTTTTTTCCTCTACACCTCTCTCAGTAATTTTCACGATCATCCCATGAGTAAATCTTACTTCATAGAAACATTCGGTTGCCAAATGAATGTGGCCGATTCTGAATTGGTATCAGGACTACTTACCCAAGAAGGTTATACGGAATCCAATGATATCCACAGCGCTGACGCTATTTTTGTAAATACCTGTGCAATCAGGGAA
>JABGTK010000108.1 GCA_018647265.1 Candidatus Neomarinimicrobiota bacterium
AAGAACGTGTTTCACTTAAACCTTTGGAGGCCTGTGTCATGGTAATCGCTGCGGTCAGCGTTGTTTTTCCATGATCAACATGACCAATTGTCCCAATGTTTAAATGGGGTTTACTTCGTTCAAATTTTTGCTTTGCCATAATCTTGTATCCTTATCCTTAAGAAGCTTTACCATGAACCATCTCAATAATATCTTCTTTCACTGAGCTTGGTACCTGTTTAAAGTTTGAGAACTCCATGTGGAACACTGCACGTCCCTGTGTAATGGACCGTAAATCTGTTGCATAACCAAACATTCTAGCCAGTGGCACAACTGCATTTAAAACATGAGCATCTTTACGCTGGCCCATTTTTTCAATATTTCCTCGGCGTGAATTAATATCACCCATAACGTCCCCTAAGTACTCTTCGGGAACAACGACTTCAACCTTCATCATTGGCTCCATCAATACAGGGCCTGCTTTTTTACACGCTTCTTGAATTGCCATGGAACCGGCAATTTTAAACGCCATTTCTGAAGAATCTACATCATGGTAAGAACCGTAGACGAGCTCAACGCGGATATCTTCAATTGGATACCCGGCCAACACGCCATTTTTAATCGCTTCTCGCATACCTTGATTGGTTGGCTGGATATATTCACGAGGAATAGCACCACCCACAATTTTATCTTCAAAATGATAGCCCTTACCGACTTCGTTTGGTTCGACGTTGATTACAACATGGCCATACTGACCGCGGCCACCGGACTGGCGAGCAAATTTAACATCAATTTTTTCTACACGTTTTGTAATCGCTTCAGTATAAGCAACTTGCGGAGTACCCACATTAGCCTTCACTTTGAATTCACGAAGCAAACGATCCACTAAAATTTCCAAATGAAGCTCACCCATTCCGGCAATAATCGTTTGACCCGTGTCGGGATGTATTGATACCTTGAAAGTTGGATCTTCTTCAGCCAGCTTCGCCATTCCTTTAGACAATGCATCTTGATCAGCTTTGGTTGCGGGCTCAACAGATACTTCAACAACCGGTTCTGGGAATTCCATCGATTCCAAAATAATTTCTTTTTTCTCTTCACAGAGCGTATGGCCGGTATGGGAATTTTTTAGACCAACAGCAGCGACAATTTCGCCGGCAGATACTTTTTCTAATTCTTCTCTTTTATTGGCATGCATTAATAAGAATCGACTGACCCTTTCACGCTTACCTGTGTTTGGGTTAGAAACATACGAACCGGCATTCAAAGTGCCGGAGTATACTCGCATAAAGGTTAATTTACCCACGAAAGGATCTGTCATAACTTTAAACGCCAAAGCGCTAAATGGTTCATCTTCGCTAGGCATACGTGTCATTTTAACGTCGGAATCATGAGGGTCTTGACCAACGATTTCGCCTATATCAAGCGGGGAAGGCAAAAAATCATTCACAGCATCCAACAACCGTTGAACGCCTTTATTTTTAAATGCAGAACCACATAGTGTCGGCACGAAGGTGTTGTCCAGACAACCTTTGCGAATCGCAGCCTTCAATTCATCTTCTGTAATTTCTTCTTCGCCAAGATACTTTTCAAGCAAATGCTCGTCATAACCGGCAGTCTCTTCGATTAAATGGTGACGCCATTTCTCAGCTTCTTCCTTCATGTCATCAGGAATGTCGCCTATTTCAAAATGAGCACCCAATGAAGATTCATTGTATAAAATAGCTTTCATTGAAATCAGGTCAATAATACCTGTAAAAATATCACCTGCACCAATCGGCAATACGATCGGCAAAGGATTAGCGCCTAAACGATCTTTGATCATTCCCAAAACATTATAAAAGTCAGCACCAATACGATCCATCTTATTGACAAAAGCAATTCTTGGAACGTCATATTTATCAGCTTGGCGCCACACTGTTTCACTTTGAGGCTCTACTCCGCCAACAGCACAAAAGACAGCGCAAGACCCATCCAACACCCTCAAGGACCGTTCAACTTCTACGGTAAAGTCAACGTGACCTGGTGTATCAATAATGTTTATGCGGTGGTCTTCCCAAATGGCTGTTGTAGCAGCAGAAGTGATAGTAATACCACGCTCTTTTTCCTGCTCCATCCAATCCATGGTTGCGCCACCATCGTGTACTTCACCAATCTTGTGTGTACGACCAGTGTAATAAAGTATTCGTTCAGTCAGTGTTGTTTTACCAGCATCAATGTGGGCCATGATACCAATATTGCGAACATTCTGTAGTGCAATTTTTTTCATAAGGTACTAGTATAATTTATCTAAAGTGGGCGAATGCACGGTTTGCCTCAGCCATCCGGTGCGTATCTTCTTTTTTCTTTATAGCGCCGCCTTCATTATTCGCAGCAGATATAAGCTCAGCAGCCAGACGTTCCTGCATAGGTTTGCCTGAACGACTTCGCGCAGCATTAATAAGCCAATGTGAGGCCAGGAAAAATTGTCTATGCTTTGGCACCTCAATCGGCACTTGGTAGGTTGCACCACCAACACGGCGGGATTTTACTTCCAGCATAGGAGCTGTATTGGTTACAGCCAATTTGAAAATTTCAACACCATCTTTTTTTGTGCGAGATTTAATTGTACCCATAGCACCGTAAAAAATCTGCTCAGCTGCACCTTTTTTGCCACCAAACATTAAATAATTCATAAACTTTGCCACTTCCAAGTCATTATAAATGGGATCGGGTAAAATTTTTCTTTTTTCTGGTCTTCTTCTTCTCATAATTAATCTTTTGGACGTTTAGCGCCGTAACGAGAACGGCTGGTTTTGCGATCTGTCACTCCGGCTGTGTCTAACGTACCACGAACAATGTGATAACGAACTCCGGGCAAATCTTTCACACGACCACCTTCAATCAAAACGATTGAGTGCTCTTGAAGATTGTGACCTTCTCCAGGTATATATGCAGTAACCTCAATCCCGTTAGTCAGCCTTACACGTGCCACCTTTCGGAGAGCAGAGTTTGGCTTTTTCGGAGTTGTGGTATATACACGCGTACATACCCCACGTTTTTGGGGGTTCCCTTTTAAAGCTGGTGTAGTGAGTTTCTTCTTCACCTGCTTTCTTCCTTGGCGAACTAATTGGTTTATCGTCGGCATTTCGGTTCCATAAAAGCTTATAAAGTTACAATAAGATTGAATTGTTTAGCAATGTGTTTTTGAATCATTTTAGTCTTTTTTTTAGATGACTTTTGTTTCTGTTATTTCCGCTTTATCCGCCAATGCAGATTCAGGGTCAGAAACCAAAATATCTCTTAAATGTGGCGATCCAGTTCCGGCGGGAATTAATCGTCCCACTGCAACATTCTCTTTCAATCCACGGAGGTAGTCTGTTTTTCCTGATGTAGAGGCATCGGTCAAGACTCGCGTGGTCTCCTGAAATGATGCAGCAGAAATAAAACTTTCCGTGTTTAAAGATGCTCGTGTAATACCCATCAATAATGGATTAAATGTAGCTGGATTGGTTTTCCGGGATTTAGCCGGTTTTTTACCATCTTCTTTTAATGCTTTATTAATTTCCTGGTATTCTTTTTTATCTACCAATACTTCCTCTTCCAACTCAGAATCGCCGGAATTGGTTACAACCACCATGGATTGCATTTTTTCATTTGTTTCGAAAAATTCGGCTCTATTCACACGATCTTGAGGTAAGTAACGGGAATCACCTACTTCGTCAATACTTACCTTCTGCATCATCTGGCGAACGATGACCTCAATATGTTTGTCATCAATTTTAACGCCCTGCAAACGATAAACTTCTTGAATTTCGTTTACTAAATATTCGCGAACCTTATTTGGCCCTAATACATTAAGAATGTCTGCTGGCGAAATACTACCCTCACACAGAGAAACACCGGCGGTAATCTTATCACCTTCATGGACAACCACGTGCTTACCGTAGGGGATTGAGTATTTACGCTCAACACCATCTACGCCTTCTACGATGATTTTTCGAATTCCACGCTTTGTTTCGCCAAATTTGACTAAACCATCAATCTCAGAAACAACAGCAGGGTCAGAAGGCTTTCGCGCTTCGAACAATTCAGTTACTCTTGGTAAACCACCTGTAATATCGCGCGTTTTACCAATTGCTCTTGGAATTTTTACAAGCGTCTGGCCACGTACAACTTTATCACCATTGCGTACTACAAGATTTGCAGTCACTGGCAAAATAGTTCCACCCGCAAGGACAGTACCATGTTTATCCATAATTTCAATATGAGGACTCATGTTGCGGTCTTTAGCTTCGACGATTACCATCTGCTTTTTACCACCCTCGACAGATTCAACTTGGTAGGTTTCATTTTCAATAAAATCTTTTAATTCAACGATACCCGTTTGACGAGCTAAAATAACATCAGTATACGGATCCCACTGGAACAAGCTTGTTCCTGCGGGTACTTTTTCACCATCACCAACATTCATGTTTGCACCATAAGGAACATTGTATTCAGCCATGACACGGCCGTCTTTATCTGTGATAGCAATTTTAGCATGTCGTACCATACAGCGATTAACCAAGACGCCCGATTCATCCTTTGCATCAGCGACGTCAAGATTTTCAGAATACTTTATAGTCCCGGGGCGCTTCGTCTGCATTTCTGACTGCTCAATGATACGTGTTGCTGTACCACCGATATGAAATGTCCGCAACGTTAACTGCGTACCAGGCTCGCCAATACTTTGGGCTGCTTGTATTCCAACTGCTGTTCCCAAGTCCACCAATTTGTGATTAGATGGGTTCCAGCCGTAACATCTGGCACATACACCACGAAGTGATTCGCAAGTCAGCACAGATCGGATGTGAAGTGATTCAATATTGCTATCAGCAATACTGTTGGCTTCTTCATCACGGACCATTGTTCCAGCCTTTATCACAACTTTACCATCTTCGATAAAATCTTCCAAAAGTGTCCTTCCGAGAACTCTTTCAGATAATGGTTCAATAATATCTTCCCCTTCTTTCAGATCGTCTGCTAAGATACCATTGATGGTACCGCAATCTATCTCGGAAATCACAACATCCTGCGCCACATCGACAAGACGACGGGTCAAGTAACCAGCATCAGCAGTTTTTAAAGCTGTATCAGCCAATCCTTTACGGGCACCGTGAGTGGAAATAAAATATTCCTGAACAGATAATCCTTCTTTGAAGTTTGATGTAATTGGTGATTCAATAATTTCACCCTTTCCACCTGTCATTGACTTCTTCGGTTTAGCCATCAATCCGCGCATACCGGCCAACTGTTTAATCTGATCTTGACTCCCACGAGCACCGGAATCCGCCATCATATATACTGGGTTAAAACCCTGGTCATCAGATTTCATGGAATCCATCATGCTCCCAGCAACATCATTAGTTGCATGGGTCCATATATCAATAATTTTGTTGTATCGTTCACCGTCAGTTAAAATATGACGTTTAAACTTATCCTGAATAGCGTCCACCTTTTTTTGAGCTGCATCAATTATTTCATCCTTCGCATCAGGAATCAGAATATCGCTTATTGCAATAGAAATACCTGCTTTTGTCGCAGCATTAAAGCCAATAGTTTTGAGCTTATCCAAAAAGATAACGGTCTTTTTATTTCCGGCAACGAGGTAAATCTCATTTACCAGTTTGCTCAATAGTTTTTTATCAATTATTTTATCTACATAGCCCATTTCTTCTGGGATAATTGCATTAATAATCACTCTTCCAACAGTGGTGTCTTTCTGCCACTCGCCATTATGGCGGACATTTATAATGGCATTAACATCCACAGCTTTATTTTCATACGCCATAAGGACTTCATTGAACGAGCCGAAGGATTTTCCTTCACCTTTACAACCTGTCCGTCTTCGAGTAAGGTAATAGGTTCCCAAGACCATATCTTGAGATGGCAACGCCAAAGGTTTACCATTTGCAGGGTGTAAAATATTATGACTAGAAAGCATGAGTACGCGCGCTTCCATTTGTGCAGCCAAAGACAAGGGTACGTGCACCGCCATTTGGTCACCATCAAAGTCAGCGTTAAATGCCGCGCAAACCAATGGGTGAATACGAATCGCCTTTCCATCAACCAAAACTGGCTGAAAGGCCTGAACACCTAAACGGTGAAGCGTTGGCGCCCGGTTTAACAGCACAGGGTGATCATGGACAACATATTCAAGAACCTTATATACTATTGGATCCTTATCTTCAATTAATAGTTTTGCACTACGGGGCGTTTGGGCATAACCGCGGGCTATCAATGCATTAATCATGTGAGGCTTAAATAACTCAAGAGCCATATCCTTTGGCAATCCACACTCATGGAGTTCAAGCTCAGGACCCACTACAATTACGGAACGGCCGGAATAATCGACACGTTTACCCAATAAATTTTGACGGAATCGTCCGGTTTTTCCTCGAATCATATCTGAGATAGATTTTAACGGTCGACGCGTACCACTACGGATAGCTGTTTTACGGCGACTATTGTCGAACAAGGCATCCACAGATTCCTGAAGCATCCGTTTTTCGTTACGCAAAATGACATCCGGAGCTTTGATTTCCATCAACTGTTTTAAACGGTTGTTTCGAATTATAATGCGACGATATAAATCGTTGAGATCACTGGCAGCAAAACGTCCGCCGTCCAATGGAACTAGAGGTCTTAACTCTGGTGGTATCACGGGTAAAATGGGCACAACCATCCACTCAGGTTTATTAATCTTTTTGGTTGTATTCATGTCAACCAAAAACGATTTAACAACCTTCAGACGTTTGAGTGCTTCTTCGCGTTTTTGTTTGGATTTGGAAGTTTTAAGAACGTCTTCCATTTCACGGCGAAGTTCTACAAGGTTCATCCTTGATAACATTTCTTTCAGCGCTTCACCACCCATGGTTGCATAGAAAAAATCTTCATTATCACGTTCTTCTTCACTCACTGCATCAAAACCGTAAAGCTGTTCCAGCTCTAGGAATTCAGGCTCATCAATCATCTCAAATTGTTCTTTACCGCTTTTACCCGGATCAATGATCAGAAATTGTTCATAATAAACAACTTTTTCTAAATTTTTTGTACTGATACCGGCTAAATAGCTGAGTTTTGAAGGGATTGCACGCAAATACCAGACATGCACTACAGGAACTGCCAAAGTAATATGCCCCATCCGTTCGCGACGCACTTTTTTACGGGTAACTTCAACACCACAGCGATCGCAGATAATACCACGATAACGAATACCTTTATATTTACCGCAATGGCATTCGTAATCTTTTACAGGTCCAAAAATCTTTTCACAAAACAGACCGTCTTTTTCTGGTTTGTAGGAACGATAGTTGATTGTTTCAGGTTTGAGGATTTCCCCATAGGATTTCTGTAAAACACTTTCCGGCGATGCCAATCCAATGGTTATCGAAGAAAAGCCTTTACTTGTATCTAGTTTATTGGTTTGAATGAAAGTCAATGTAATTCTCCCCTAGTCTAATTCTATGTCTAAGTTAAGGCCCTGCAGTTCCTTGATGAGTACGTTAAACGACTCAGGAACACCAAATTTCGGCAGAGCTTCACCTTTTACGATTGCGTTATATACCTTTGAACGGCCGTCCACATCATCCGATTTAACGGTCAAGATTTCTTGCAAAGTATGCGCTGCGCCATAAGCTTCTAGTGCCCAACATTCCATTTCACCGAAACGTTGACCACCAAACTGAGCTTTACCACCCAGCGGCTGCTGAGTAACGAGCGAATACGGTCCCGTTGAACGGGCATGCATTTTATCATCCACCATATGACTTAGTTTCATCATATAGATAGTACCTACGGTAACAGGATTTTCCATTTTTTCACCAGTGCGTCCATCGATTAAAGTTGTCTTTCCTGTAAGAGGAAGTCCAGCTTTTTTCATTTCTGTTTCAACTTCGGCTGGTGTTGCACCATTAAATACAGGCGTTGCATACTTTATGCCCAATATATCTCCAGCCCAGCCCAGCATTGTTTCATAGAGCTGACCTAAGTTCATACGAGACGGCACACCTAGCGGATTCAATACAACATCCACTGGGGTTCCATCTTCAAGAAACGGCATATCTTCTTCAGGAACTACAGTTGCGACAATACCCTTATTTCCGTGACGGCCAGCCATTTTATCACCGACTTGAATTTTACGTTTATTAGCAATATCAACTTTAGCCAGTTTTAAAATCCCGGGCTGAAGCTCATCACCAACGCGCAATTTGAAAACATCTCTTTCGAGCGTTTCTTCTATAATTCGCCACTCTTTCAAAAATGAACGCCATACTGCTTTTATTCTTTTCCAAGCTTGCTTATCATCAACCCAGGATGCATCCTGAGCGAAACGTTCCAGATTATAGGTTTTTAACCTTTTTCCTGTCAGCTTTGTACCCTTTTTAATAAGAGTTCGACCTGAAGATAAATCTCGAATACCATCAGAAACCTGATCCTTAAGTAAAGCCAGTAATTTCACATCACGGGATTCCTTAAGTTCTTTTTTCCGAATGGCAGTGCTCTTCTGAATTTCAAGAATATTTTTTCTTTCTTCAGAACGGGCTGATTTGCTGCGTTTTTCAAATAAATTAGTTCCAATTACAACACCCTTAACTCCAGGGTCGGCCCGCTTGGAAGCATCTTTTACTTCTCCGGCTTTTTCACCAAAAATGGCTCGGAGTAACTTCTCTTCAGGCGTTGGATCGGTTTCACCTTTGGGAGTCACTTTACCAATTAGAATATCGCCATCGCTAACTTTCGCACCAATACGGATGATACCACGATCGTCCAATTCTTTGGTCGCATCTTCCCCAACATTTGGAATTTCAGCTGTCAATTCTTCTTCGCCACGTTTTGTATCACGGACTTCGAGTTCAATCTCATTGACATGAATACTGGTGAACAAATCTTCTTTCACCGTTCGTTCACTAATGACAATTGCATCCTCAAAATTGTATCCTCGCCAAGGCATGAAGGCAACAGTAATATTTTTACCTAAGGCTAGTTCACCATTCTCCGTGGATGTTCCATCGGCAATAGGCTGGCCTTTTTCGACTTTTTCACCTTCCGAAACAATCGGACGCTGGTTTTGGCAACTATTTTGGTTTGTTCTTTTAAATTTTCTTAATTCGATTGAAACAAGATTCTCACCATCAATCAATGTTAATTCTTCAGGTACATCGTATGTCCGAATAACAATCTTATTAGAATCAACATAGTGCACACGACCATTTACCGGCGATACAACGGCAGATCTTGAGTCTACTGCTACTTTTGTCTCAAGCCCAGTTCCCACGATTGGTGAATCTGGCCTCATCAACGGCACACTTTGACGCTGCATATTAGACCCCATAAGGGCACGGTTTGCATCATCATGTTCTAAAAATGGAATCAATGAAGCTGCCACCGATAAAATCTGATTTGGCGCCACATCCATAAATTCAACTTGATCCGGAGTAACTATGGGGAAGTCACCTTTAATTCTTGCGCGAATATGCTCACTCGTGAGAATATCATCCTTACCCAACTCTTCATCTGACTGGGCAATCATGACGCGATCTTCATCGTCGGCAGAAAGGTAACTAATATTATGAGTAGCATAAGCATGCCCATCTTTTACTTTAACCTTACGATAAGGCGCTTCAATAAATCCATGGCGATTCACTTTGGCCAATAAAGCCAAAGAGGAAATTAAACCAATATTTGGACCCTCTGGCGTTTCAATTGGACACAGGCGCCCGTAATGGGTATAATGAACATCTCGAACTTCAAAGCCTGCTCTTTCTCGAGTTAAACCACCTGGCCCTAAAGCAGAAATACGACGTTTATGCGTCACCTCTGCCAATGGGTTTGTCTGGTCACCAAACTGGGACATTTGACTGGTTCCAAAAAAGGTATTCACCACTGTCGTTACAACACGAGAATTAATTAAATCCTGGGGTGTAATTGACTCCTGCTCACGAAGATTCATACGTTCATATATAGTACGGAGCATTCTACTTAAAGCAATTGAGAACTGATTAGTAAGCTGCTCACCAATTGACTTCACTCGACGATTACCCAAATGGTCAATATCGTCAGATCCTCTTTCACCCTTGCGCATATTTACTAAAAAGTTGATAACCTGGATAATATCATCCATAGTTAGTACTGTTTCTTCAACCGGTACATTTAATCCGAACTGCTGATTTAAGCGATACCGACCCACTTCACCCAAATCATATTTTTTAGGATTAAAGAAAATTCTTTCAATGAATTTCTGGGCAGTTTCAAGGTTTGGCGGTTCACCGGAACGGAGCAATTGATAAACAATAGTAAGCGCTTCCTCAGTATTTTTACTGGGATCCTTAATCATGGAATTCAGAAGCATCATTGCGTGGAAGTTTTTATTAGAGTCTACTACTTCAACAGATTTGATTTTGGCCTTCTTTAACTCATCAATGATGTCCTGTGAAAGTTCAGTCCCACCCTCAAGAAAGATTTCACCCGTTTCAGTATTAATAATATCTTCTATAACGGTGCAACCAATCGCTTTTGAAACATTTTTTGAATTCAGTTTGACTTCTTCAATACAACCGAATACGCGAAAAATATCTGCATTAGTTGAATACCCTAGGGCACGCAACAACATGGTAACAGGAAATTTTCTTCGACGATCAATAATAGCAAAAATACTATCATTAATATCGGTGGTAAAGTCAACCCACGATCCACGGAAAGGAATAATCCTTGCCTGAAATAATTTGGTACCATTGGGATGAACAGATTGATCAAAGAAAACACCCGGCGAACGCTGTAGCTGAGAAACGATTACTCGTTCCGCACCATTGATTACAAAAGTCCCCTTTGGGGTCATGTTAGGAATATTACCAAAATAAACTTCCTGTTCAATGGATTGGTCATATTTGCTTCGATCATCTTCATTAGTTATATGAAGAACTAAACGAACTTTCATAGGAACTGAATATGTCAGCCCTCGGTCAATACATTGTTCAGGGGTATATTTAGCTAATCCTAGGAAATAACTTTTGTATTCCAGGACGTAATTCCGATGAGAATCCTCAATCGGGAAAAAGTTTCTAAATACTTCTTCTAGTCCAATATTTAGACGTTCATCTTCTATCACATGTTCTTGAATGAAAGACTGGAATGCATCCACCTGAACCGATAAAAGGTCAGGGAATTCAATCTCAGATTTCGTTTTTTCGAACGAATAACGCTCGGCGTACGGATTGGTTATGGCAGCCAATTAAGCCTCCATTGTAATGGTGGAAAAGGGCGAATTGATATCTTGCAGAAAGATAGGCGTTTTCAGTCGAGTTATTTTAATTCGACTGAAGCACCGGCTTCTTCTAACTGAGTTTTAACTTCTTCAGCTTCTGCTTTGGAAACACCTTCTTTGATTGCTTTCGGAGCACTATCAACTAATTCTTTAGCTTCTTTTAAGCCTAAGCTAGTAATCGTGCGAACAGCTTTAATTACACTGATTTTAGATGAACCGGCAGATGTTAAAACAACATCAAATTCATCTTTTTCTTCAGCAACTGCTTCGCCGCCACCAGCGGGAGCAGCAACAGCGGCAACAGGGGCTGCAGCAGTTACACCAAATTTTTCTTCAATCTCACTGATGAGATCAGAAATTTCCATCATATTGGCATTTTCTAGATAGGTTAGCACATCGGCTCTGTTTGTATCAGCCATTATCATAGCTCCTTATTATGTCTTAATTAGATTTTTTATCTTTTAGATTGCTTAACGCATTACCCAAATCTGTCATAGGCGATTTTAAAGCCCACATCAAATTGGTTAGCGGGGATTGTAATAGCGCGGCAAGCATGCCCAGCAATTGTTCTTTTGTTGGCATGTCAGCAATTCGTTTGAATTCGCTGCCATCCAGCACATCCCCATCAAACACGATTCCTTTTACTTCAGGCAAATCGCGGTCTTTTGTGAATTTTTTCAGTACCCGCGCGGGGCCGGTTGGGTCTTCGTACGATAATGCAACCGCCGTTGGACCGCTTAAATAGGGATCCAAACCGTCGATTTTATTACTTTTCGCCGCCAGTTTTAAAAGTGTGTTTTTTGCAACCAAGAATTCCACACCATTGGAGTGGAATTCACGACGAAGCTCTGTCACATCCTCGACATTTAGGCCGAGATATTGTGTAATATAAATTGCTTTAGCTCTTCCAAGTTTTTCAGTTAATACTTCAACTTGTTGAATATTTTTTGTATTCGGCATTTGCTTACCTAATGCTTCCTTGACTTACTTTTATGCCGGGCCCCATAGTAGAAGAAACACTCAGCTTTTTGAAGTACGTTCCTTTTACAGAAGAAGGCTTAGCTTTCATTAGGGTGTCATAAATTGCACGGATATTTTCGACCAATGCAATTTCTTCAAATGAACTTTTACCACATTGCGTATGAATAATACCGGTTTTTTCAACTCGAAGCTCGATTTTACCACCTTTTAATTCTTTCACTGCGCTGGCCACATCCATAGTAACTGTACCACTTTTTGGGTTTGGCATAAGTCCTTTAGGGCCTAGAATTTTTCCTAATCTACCCAATTCGGGCATCATGTCTGGGGTAGCGATAATTTTATCAATATCATCCCAACCATTTTTAATTTTTTCAAGGTATTCTTTACCCACATAATCGGCACCTGCATCTTCGGCTTCTTTTTCTTTAGGCCCTTGTGTAATAACTAGCAATTTCACTTCTTTACCCGTTCCGTGGGGCAATGTGGTTGTTACACGAATATTTTGATCTGCATGGCGTGGGTCAACACCTAAATTGATTGCCAAATCTACAGACTCATCAAATTTAGTAAACTTTAAATCTTTGACCAATTTAACAGCATCTTCCAAAGCGTATTCTTTCATACGATCTAGCTTAGTATCTGCGGCTGCTTTGTTTTTTCCGACTTTCATTATCCTTTTACCTCTAAACCCATACTACGGGCGGTTCCACGAATCATTTCCATCGCCTTTTCAACTGAATTGGCATTTAAATCGTTCATTTTAATCTCAGCGATTTCTCGTAGGTCAGCTTCAGAAACTTTACCGACTTTTTCACGATTTGGCTCGCCAGAACCTTTTGGAACACCAGCTTTTTTCTTAAGCAGGACTGCAGCAGGTGGTGTTTTGGTAATATAAGTAAAACTACGATCTGCATAAACGGTGATCACTACCGGAATAATCATTCCAGCTTGATCCTGAGTAGCAGCATTAAATGCTTTACAAAATTCCATAATATTCACACCATGTTGACCCAAAGCAGGGCCCACAGGCGGTGCGGGATTTGCTTTTCCTGCAGGTATTTGAAGCTTAATAAAACCTGTGACTTTTTTTGCCATTTCTTAGCCTATTTCTCTAATTCTACTTGTAAAAAATCTAATTCAATCGGCGTAGGTCGTCCAAAAATACTGACAGAAACCTTTACCTTTTGTTTATCTTGATTCACTTCATTAACGTAACCAGAAAAATCCGCAAATGGACCATCGGTTACTTTTACTGCATCGCCTACTTTATAGGGCGCCTTCACTACTTCACGGCCTTCACGACCTTCAACTTCTCCCAGGATTCGAGTAACTTCTTCTTCTCTAAGCGCTTGAGGTTCATTATTAGCGCCAACAAAATTGATTACACCTGTTGTGTTTTCAACAAGATGTCGCGCTTCTCTTGACTCACTCATATGAATCAAGATATACCCGGGGAAAAAAACTTTGTTCTTTACTTTCTTTTTACCGTCTTTCATCTCGACAATATTTTCAGACGGAACTAAAACAGTTTCTACCTCTTCAGAAAGTGATTGAAAATCCAATTCAAAGAGAAGATTCTCACGCACCTTCTTTTCTTTGCCGGAAATTACTCTGAGGGTATACCAATTCATTGACTAAAGAACCACCTGTATAATAGTTGCCAAAATTCGATCAATAAAAAACAGGAATACACTGATCATAATTGAGAATGAAATAACCACGAATGTGGACCCTTTCAATTCTTCCCAATTTGGCCAGGAGACTTTTTTCATTTCGAAACTTACTTCGGAAAAAAACTTTGTAATCTTATTCATTATGCCTTAACTAAAACGATTTCACGTATTCAGTATCTAATTTTTGCAGGAGTGACAGGACTTGAACCTGCAACCCCCGGTTTTGGAGACCGGTGCTCTACCAATTGAGCTACACTCCTTCTTGAAATTTTCAGCCATCAAAAAGAGGACTAAAACAGTTCTACCGGAAAGTCTACTTGGTCTCTTTAAAGATGACGTGCTTGCGAACAACTGGATCGTATTTACGATATTCCACTCGTCCCGGGTGCAGACGTTTACTTTTAGCTACCGTATAACGGTAACCGGTTCCAGCTGTGCTTTCCAACTGAATTATTGCGCGCTTGCTATTGCCAGCCATTAAAAGAGTCTCCTATTCTACAATCTCAGTGACAACACCGGCGCCAACAGTATGGCCGCCTTCACGAATAGCGAATCGTAATTCTTTATTCATTGCGATTGGTGTAATCAATTCAACTTCTAATTCTACATTGTCACCCGGCATTACCATCTC
>JABGTK010000109.1 GCA_018647265.1 Candidatus Neomarinimicrobiota bacterium
CCGAATGCAGCCGCCTCTCAGGGAATAAATAAAGCCATTATTGCAATGCTTGGCATTACGGGGACAGTCCTAGGCGGATTCGGATCGTCTATTTACGTACTGAATCGCCGTGCCAAAGAATATGCAATATCACTCAAAAGAAAAAAGAATTAATTTAGAGGTAATCTTCGGTGTTAGAACTGCTTAGATATTTCGGACTGCCATCAGTCGCCGCTTCTACACAAGGACCGGGAATTGACAATGTTATTTCCTTAACGCATTGGTTAATGCTCATCCTATTTGTGGGTTGGGGGGCATTTTTTATATACACATTGATTCGCTTTCGGGCATCTAAAAATCCCGTAGCCGATCATGGTGGTGTAAGAAGCCATTTCTCATCCTACTTAGAAGTAGCTGTAGCGGTGATTGAAGTTGTATTGCTTATCGGGTTTGCTTTCCCTATATGGGCCAGCCGAGTAAATGATGTTCCTAAGGGTCCCGATGCAGTTCAAATTCGTGTAGTTGCCCAGCAATTTACATGGAATATTCACTATCCTGGTCCCGATGGTGTTTTTGGTAAGACATTGGTCGATTTGGTAGATGAAGCTGAGAATCCCATTGGATTGGATCGTAAGGATGAATTTGCAAAAGATGATGTGTTCACCATTAATCAATTGCACATTCCGGTAAATACACCCATTAATATTTCACTATCATCCAAGGATGTGATTCACAGTTTTGGTATGCCTGAATTACGTGTAAAACAAGACGCTGTGCCCGGAATGGAAATTCCTGTTTGGTTTGAAGCAACCATGACCACTGAAGAATTCCTCAAAACAACAGTCGGTTCTGCTCGGGAAGGTAAAGGCTTTGAAATTGCATGTGCTCAATTATGTGGATTGGGTCACTACCGCATGAAAGGATTCCTGACAATTCATGATGATGAAGGCTATGCAGCTTGGCATGAAGAACAGCAAGAATACCTTGCTGAAGAAGGAGACGACGACGATTGGGGCGATGACGAAGACTGGTAATCCAAGGTTAGTCTTTTAATTATTTAATGAAACCCTCCGCATTTTTCGGAGGGTTTTTTTTGGGGATTATATCAAGAATTAACTATCAGTAAAATGTAAATTCCGAGCCTTATTATGGGGGAAGAAAATTAGAATGAATTCACGATCACATACCTGGTTGAGACGCTTATCCAAGCTTACTGTATTCTCTACATTATTTTTGATTTTTGCAGGTGCATTGGTTAAAAGTCATGAAGTAGGGTTATCGGTTCCCGATTGGCCCACGACCTATGGAAAGCAAATGTTTACATTCCCAATTTCACAAATGGTGGGTGGTATATTTTATGAGCATGGTCATCGTATGATTGCTACTCTTGTTGGTTTCTTTACTATGATTCAAGCCATTTGGTTGGGTTTTTCTGATGAATCAAGGTGGCTTAAAAAACTGGGATTCTTTGCCTTGGGGATGGTAATTCTCCAGGGATTATTTGGGGGAATTACAGTCTTATTTTTTCTACCACCACCAGTGTCCATCATTCATGGCATTTTAGCTCAAACATTTTTTATTATGACCATTATTCTCGCTTATGGATTATCGGTTGAAAGAACCGAACGAGAAACGGTTAATTGGCCAATTGATTTCAAAAAAGGAACCATTATTCTGGGTGGATTGGTTTATGCTCAGCTCATTTTAGGCGCTCTCATGCGACACACCGCTTCCGGGATGGCGATCCCCGATTTTCCAACTATGGGTGGTTTGTGGATTCCTACTTTTTCTGAAACTATGATTCATAATATTAATTCAACACTTTTTGATTTGGATATTGATTCTGTCTCCCGTGGACAAGTGATTATCCATTTCCTCCATAGATTAGGAGCCATAATTGTAACTGTAGCAATTGGGTGTTTTTCCTTTAAATATGGATCCTTGGCAAATGAGAATAAAAATGTTCATTTAGCTATGGTGGCTATAATCGGTATCGTTATTCTTCAATTCAGTTTGGGCGTTATAACCGTTTTATCTGAGAGGTCGCCATATATTGCCAGCTTTCATGTAGTTACGGGAGCGACCTTATTGGGTACATGTGCTTTGTTTATCCTGCGGACAAATCCTAAAGAATGGACGGACTGGAAGTCAAAATGAAATTTCAAAAACAAAAAGCTAAATCTCTCATAAACATATACCTTGAATTGAGTAAACTGAATATTCTATCTCTTGTTCTTGTATCCACGTTGTTAGGATATTACCTGGGGAATATGGGTATTGGTTCTTGGGAAACTTTATTCTTTACATTATTGGGGACTTCCCTAACAGCCGCTGGCTCTGGCGCATTAAATCATTATTTAGAACGCGAACCAGACAAATTAATGGCGCGTACCAAGAACAGGCCTCTTCCCGCAGGATTGATCTCTCCACTTCATGTAATAATTTTCGGTGTTTTTATGGTTATTTCAGGGAGCACCCTTTTGGTTTGGAAAGTGAATCTGTTAACCGGATTTTTATCCATCATGACAGCGTTTCTTTACATCATTGTTTATACGCCTTTAAAAAGGATTACTTGGCTCAACACATCAGTCGGATCCATTCCCGGCGCATTACCAATCATTGGCGGTTGGACGGCTGCTACTGGAGAGATTGGCACCATGGCATGGATTCTCTTCGCCATTATGTATCTCTGGCAGCATCCCCATTTTTATGCCATTGCCTGGATGTGTAAGGATGATTATGCCCAGGCCGATTTCAAAATGTTGCCTGTTATTGAACCGGACGGCTCACGGACCATTCGTCAGATATTTTGGCACCTTTTACTTATGATACCCGTTTCACTATTACCAGTGGTAGAAGGGTCCTTGGGAACAATATATTTAATTGGTGTAACGATTATTTCCTGTGCATTTTTCCTTTCTGCCATTCCAATGGCACGGAATAAATCCAGAGAAAGTGCCTTACTCTTATTAAAAGCATCGGTGTTTTACTTGCCGGCTTTGCTCATTATTATCATAATTGATTTAGGAATTTGAACATGACTCAAAAAACACG
>JABGTK010000110.1 GCA_018647265.1 Candidatus Neomarinimicrobiota bacterium
GCGATACAATTTTCAAAATCAATTGTGAATGAATCTACCATTAAAGACGAAATTAAAGTTTTGGATGGTAAAGGGATAGAGAAGCCTGTTAAAAGATCTAAAGCCAAATTTAATTTTAATCTATCGGGTGACCGAGAATTATTGGTAAAAGTTGGTATCTCATCCGCCAGCATTGAGGGTGCGATAAAGGGTATCGAGGAAGAAAACCCAAGTTGGGATTTTGATGCCATTAATAAAGACGCTTCCGAAAAGTGGGCGACTCAATTAAACAAGATTGATGTTGTTTCAGATGATAAAAATATAAAGAATATATTTTATACAGCCCTTTACCATGTGAATCTAGCGCCAATCATTTTTTCTGATCTGAATGGCCAATACAAAGGGCCTGATGGCAAAACCGCTACTGTAAAAAATAGAACGCAATATACTGTTTTTTCGCTGTGGGATACATTTCGGGCTTACCATCCATTGGTGACAATCACTCATGAGGAGATGATTCCTGATTTTATTAATTCCATGTTGGCCCATTATGATAAATATGGATTGCTTCCCGTTTGGGAATTGACAGGAAATGAAACCAATACAATGACTGGTTATCATGCTATTCCGGTTATCGCCGATGCCATAGAAAAAGGGGTTGGTGGTTTTGATTATGAACGGGCTTATGAAGCGATGAAGTCCAGCGGTATGCAGGATATTCGAGATGTAGATGCTTATAAGAAATATGGTTTTATTCCCACCAATCTTGGACGAAAGAATGGTAACCAGTCCGTAACAAACACGCTGGAATATGCTTATGATGATTGGTGCATTGCACAAGTGGCAGTAAAATTGGGGAAGCAAAAAGATTATGAATATTTCTCAAACCGTGCGAAATCGTATACCCAGTTATTCGATGCGAAGACCGGTTTCATGCGCGGAAAAAATATTGATGGTTCCTGGCGTTCTCCATTCGACCCATTTCATGTAGACCATTTTGATTCAGATTATACCGAGGGCAATGCATGGCAATACATTTGGTTTACGCCTCACGACCCCCAAGGATTGATTAATTTATTTGGCTCTAGAGAAGCTTTTATTGCAAAGTTGGATACACTGTTTACCGTTGATTCTGAATTACGTGGTAAAAATGTTTCTCCTGATGTATCGGGTTTGATTGGGCAATATGCCCATGGCAATGAACCAAGTCACCATATTGCTTATTTATATAATTATGCAGGCGTTCCATGGAAGACACAGCGTATGGTTCGAAAGATTTTATCGGAACAATACCGTGATGAGCCGGATGGCCTTAGCGGGAATGAAGATTGTGGACAAATGTCTGCTTGGTACGTTCTGAGTGCTATGGGGTTTTATCCCGTCAATCCCGCCAATGGGATTTATGTAATTGGAAGTCCATTATTTAAAAATATGGCCATTGATGTGGGGGGAGGGAAAATGTTTAGTATTATTGCTGAAAATAATAATGATAAAAACATTTATATACAATCTGCTTCCCTAAATGGTGCCCAATTAAATCATTCTTTCATCCGCCATGGTGATATAAAAGCAGGCGGTGAGTTGAAATTCATAATGGGTCCCGAACCTAATAAAACACTGTGGAATTCACATGAAAGTGTACCGCCCTCTATGTCCAGCTCAGTTCAGCTAAGTAGATGACCGTCTAGTTAATTCATGCGCCCTCAATTATTCCTTAGAAAAACTACTTATTTATTTATGATAGCAGTTTTTGGAATGATAATTATTTCTTGTAATAAATCGACAGAAAAATATCCGAATATAGTTTATATCCTAGCAGATGATATGGGCTATGGAGACGTGAGCGCCTTGAATGAGAATTCGAAAATTCAAACTAAGTATATTGATCAACTGGCAAAAGAAGGCATCTCTTTCACGGACGCTCATAGTGGATCTTCTGTGTGTACTCCTACTCGTTATGGCATTCTTACGGGAAGATACTCTTGGCGATCCATCCTAAAAAAAGGCGTCACATGGAGTTACGATAAACATGTAATCAATCCAGACCGGATGACGGTTGCATCGATGCTTAAGAGCAAGGGATATAAAACTGGCGCCGTTGGGAAATGGCATTTGGGGTTGGACTGGGACAAGGATGAGAGTGGTATTGTGAATCTAAAAGGGCCTATTAAAAATGGTCCCAACGAATTGGGATTTGAATATTTTTATGGCATCGCCGCTTCATTGGATATTCCTCCATATGTTTATATTCAAAATGACTACGCTACAGCTACTGAGATTGATACAATCGAAAAAAATGATGGTATGGGTTTTTGGCGAAGAGGACCGATTGGCAATGATTTTAAGCACGAGGACGTCTTGCCTCAATTGACAAAAAAAGCAATTTCCTTTATTAATGAAAGCGCTCCAAGTGATAATCCCTTTTTTCTATATTTTCCTCTTCCGGCGCCTCATACACCGATTCTCCCCTCCAATCAATTTGTCGGCAAAAGCGGCACCAATGCCTATGGTGATTTTGTCCTTATGGTAGATGATGTTGTGGGGCAAGTGATGGATGCCCTTAAAGATAATGGAATTGAAGACAATACACTCATTATCTTCACCAGTGATAATGGCTGTTCGCCCATGGCCAATTTTAAAGAATTGGATGAATTGGGTCATAATCCCAGCCATGTTTTTCGTGGACATAAAGCAGATATATTTGATGGGGGCCACCGGATTCCTTTTATTGTCCGTTGGCCGGAAAAGATAAATCATTCCCAACAATCAGATGAAACTATTTGCCTTGTCGATTTTATGGCAACTTGTGCTTCCATTGTTGATTATGAAATTGCTGACAATTCAGCCGAGGATAGTTATAATATAATGCCAGCTTTAATGGGTAAATTAACAAATAACTCAATTCGGGAAGCTACCGTACACCATTCCGAACATGGAGATTTTTCAATTCGACGGGATAAATGGAAATTAAACTTTTGTCCTGGTTCGGGTGGATGGAGTTTTCCTACACCAAATATGGCTAGGAATATGGATATACCACCGATCCAGCTTTATGATATGGAAAATGACCCGAAAGAATCAAATAATTTAGCGAGTAAGAATCCTGAGATTGTTAAACACTTAACAGCCCTAATGACAAAATATATTAAAGACGGCAGAAGTACACCTGGGAACGCCCAGCAGAATGAAGGTGAAACACCATTCCTGCCGGAAGGATATCACGCCTTTGTGAATCAATAATGGTTAATTAATGAATCTAAAAATAATCAATTCAATATTTCTATTGGGCCTTTTTTGGGTATCATCTTGTGCTAAGGAAACACCACCCAATATTGTGCTAATTTTTACCGATGATCAGGGATATGCGGATGTGGGTATTTACGGTGCCAAGGGATACAAAACTCCAAACCTAGATCAAATGGCAGCCGAAGGAATGCGATTTACAGATTTTCATGTATCTCAAGCTGTGTGCAGCGCGTCTCGTGCTGCCTTACTTACGGGATGTTATTCTGAACGGGTTTCTGTGCAAGGCGCATATAACCATACGTCTCGTGCTGGACTTAATCCGGATGAAGAAACGATTGCTGAAATTCTTAAAAAAGAGGGATATGCAACAGGCATTTTCGGAAAATGGCATTTGGGCCATCATGAAAAATTTCTCCCTCTCCAACAGGGATTTGATGAATATCTAGGGTTACCTTATTCCAATGATATGTGGCCGGTCCATTATGATGGAACATCCTTGATCAATGCAAAACATACTAAAAGTTTTTATCCCGTTTTGCCCCTTATAGAGGATAATAAAAAAATAGGTGAGATTCGCACTCTTGAAGATCAAGGGACTTTAACAACGCGATATACTGAACGTGCTGTATCTTTTATTAAGAAAAATAAGGATAATCCATTTTTTCTTTATTTGCCACATTCAATGCCCCATGTACCTTTGGGTGTCTCTGATAAGTTTAAAGGAAAAAGCGAACAGGGGATGTATGGCGATGTGATGATGGAAATCGATTGGTCCGTAGGCGAAATCCTAAAAGCACTCAAAGACAATGGTCTTGATGAAAATACATTGGTTGTTTTTACCAGTGATAATGGTCCATGGATGAATTATGGGAAACACGCTGGTTCAGCATTGCCGCTTCGTGAAGGTAAAGGTGCCATGTGGGAAGGGGGCGCTCGTGTCCCTGTAATAATGCGTTGGCCTGGCAAAATTCCCCAAGGTATTATTTCTGACCAACTGGCGGCAACTATTGATATTCTGCCAACAATTGCAGATATCACTGGAGCAGATCTCCCAGAGAAAAAGATTGATGGATTAAGTTTTAAATCACATTTGTTGGGTAACTCTGACAAAACACCAAGGAACAATTATAATTATTATTACGCAGGTGAATTGGTGGCGGTGCGTCAGGGAAAATGGAAATTGACTTTTCCCCATGAATATCGTTCTTATCTTGGGGTTGAACCGGGGAAAGATGGTTTTCCCGGGAAGTATGCCAAGGGTAAGGCAGGCATTGAATTATACAATCTTGAAAATGATATTAGTGAATCCAATAATGTGGCGAATCAACACCCGGATATTGTTTCGCGGTTAAAAGCATTCGGCCAAAATACTCGACAAGAATTGGGAGATCGATTGACCCAAACGAAGGGGAATGGTGTGCGTCCACCGGGACGGTTGGATCCTGAAAGACCACCGGAAGAAAGAAATGTGAAGCACAAGGGAATTGGGAAAAATATCACAATTAAAAATGCTTTCAGCACCAGATATACGGCAGGTGGAAAAAATGCTACTATAGATGGCTTAAGGGGATCACTCAATTTTCGAGATGAAATTTGGCAGGGTTATCAATCAGTTGATTTTGAAGCTATTTTAGATCTCGGAAAAATGATGCCAATCAATGAAGTGAGTATCAGTTTTCTTCAAAATCAGAGTTCATGGATATTTTTTCCGAAAGAAGTAAAAATTGAAATTTCTAAAAATGGACAATCTTTTGAAGTGATTAAAAATGAACTGCTTAGTACTGAAATCTCTCTTTCCCATGAAATCAAAGAAATCTTAGTGTCAAATTCAAGTTTGGTAAAATTTATCAAGGTAACGGCAAAAAACGTATCTATCTGTCCTGAATGGCATCCCGGGTCTGGTGGGAAGGCTTGGCTTTTTTTGGATGAAATAGTTGTTAAATAATCGAGAAAAAATGAAAAAAATATTAATAATTAGTATAGTGGTAGTGACCGCATTTGGTTTTCGTAATTCTATTGGGAAAAATATAGGGAAGGATATTTCAATTATTCCAAAGCCTCAACAAATGGTAAAGAATGCGTACTATTTTAAGCTGAATAAACAGACAAAGATTATAGTTCCAAATGATAAAGACGTATCAGATATTGGTCAAATATTATCGGATTATTTATCGCCGGCCACTGGATTTAATTTCGCAGTTGAAGTGATGAATAAAGAAAAAAATTACAATGCTATTCAATTGGCCATTGTGACAACCCCTGATACTTTAGGAAGGGAAGGATACATTCTTTCTGTGGGGAAAAATGGAATAACCCTTAAAGCGAATCAACCAACAGGGCTTTTCAGGGGTATTCAAACTATTAGGCAATTGCTGCCCACAGAAATTGAAAATATATCTTCAAGAAATTCTAGATGGAATATTCCCAGTGTGGAAATTGTAGACAAACCACGATTCCCTTGGCGTGGAATGCTGTTGGATTGCGGCCGTCATTTTATGGAAAAAGATTTCATAAAACGCTACATTGACCTTTTGGCTTATCATAAAATGAATACACTTCATTGGCATTTAACAGAAGACCAAGGATGGCGGATTGAAATAAAAAAATATCCAAAACTGACCGAAGTTGGCGCTTGGCGAACCCAGCCCGATGGCTCAAATTATGGTGGATATTATACCCAAGACGATGTGAAAGAAATTGTTGCTTACGCACAATCCCGTCACATTAATGTTATCCCCGAGATCGAACTCCCTGGTCACTCAAGAGCCGCCCTTGCAGCTTACCCTCAATTTTCATGCACAGGTGGGCCCTTCGAAGTGGCGTCCATTTGGGGTGTGCATAAGGATGTCTATTGTGCTGGGAATGATCAAACATTTTCATTTATTGAAGATATTCTCTCAGAAGTCATTGACCTATTTCCAGGAAAATATATCCATATTGGTGGTGATGAGAGCCCCAAAGATCGATGGCAAGATTGTCCTAAATGCCAAGCGCGGATAAAGAATGAAGGTCTTACAGATGAACATGAACTGCAAAGCTACTTCATTAAACGAATTGAAAAATTTTTAAATTCAAAAGGCCGACAAGTAATTGGATGGGATGAAATCCTAGAAGGTGGATTGGCTCCTGGCGCTACAGTGCAATCCTGGCGCGGTATTGAAGGGGGAATTGCGGCGGCAAAACAGGGGCATGATGTCATCATGTCGCCCACCTCCCATGCATACTTCGATTATGATGTTTCTACAACGGATTTACGCCAAGTTTATACTTTTAACCCAATCCCCAAAGAACTAACATTAGAAGAATCAAAACATGTTCTCGGTGGCGAGTGCAATATGTGGACTGAACGGGCGCCCCAAGAATTGGTAGACAGTAAAATGTTTCCACGTATGTTGGCGATGGCAGAAGTGCTATGGTCAGATCCAAATGGCCGAGATTATGAAGAATTTTATGATCGTGTAGAAACACATTATGAAAGACTAGATTATTTAGGTGTTACTTATGGTTCTGTTGCTCGACCCATTTTTATTCGGCCATCTTTTGATATTAAGACAAAACAAATATTTGTTAATATTGAAACTGGAGAGCGTGGGTTGAGTATTCGATATACAACTGATAGTAATGAACCCACAATTCTCTCCAAAAGATTTAAAAATCGGATAACAGTAAAAGAGACGACAACCCTTAAATCGGCTGCTTTTAAAAATGGTCGTCAATATGGGTCAACTGTTACACAGAAAATTGATCATCATTTGGGAGTGGGAAGCCCCATCTCACTCAAAAATATATATTCTTCAAAATATTCAGGTACCGGTGAATATGGTTCCTTGGATGGTATAAGAGGATCAACCAATTTTAGGGACGGCACCTGGCAGGGGTTTGAATATTCAGATTTTAATGCTGTAATTGACCTGGGGATTGAAAAGGAATTGAATTCTATTGAAGCACGATTCCTTCAAAATAATAATTCATGGATATTTATGCCAAAGGCAGTTGAATTTGCTCTTTCCACCGATGGTAAATATTTTGATACAGTCTATATTGATCATAATGATATTTCACCAAAAACAACAGAAGCAGTGTTAAAAGACTTCAAAACAAAAATGAATGGCCGAAAAGCTCGTTACGTTAGGGTCCATGCCAAAAATCGTGGCACTTGCCCAGAGTGGCATCCCGGAGCGGGTGGTAAAGCTTGGCTTTTTGTGGATGAGATTGTAATTAGATAAAATGACAAAAAACAAATACCTTTTTCCATTTATAGCACTTACTTCACTCTTCTTTTTGTGGGGTTTTATAACTGTTTTAGTAGATTTTTTAATCCCCAGATTAAAAGAGATTTTTACCCTTACTTATTTTCAAGCTGGGCTAGTGCAGTTCGCTTTTTTTATGGCTTACTTTTTACTCTCTATTCCGGCAGGGTTTATCCTTTCCAAAATTGGGTATAAAAAAGGAATCATTTTAGGCTTACTTACCATGGCCTTGGGGTGTTTCTTATTTTATCCTGCTGCTGAATTCCGAACATTCAGTATTTTTTTAATGGCTTATTTTATTTTGGCTGGAGGAATGACTATTTTACAAGTGGCTGCCAATCCTTTTGTAGCAGTTTTAGGAGATGCTAATGGAGCATCAAGCCGACTGAATTTAGCACAAGCATTCAATTCCTTAGGAACAGCAATTGCTCCTGCAATTGGAGCTTCCTTTTTATTGAGCGATACCATTAAATCATCAACAGAAATTAACCTGCTAAGCGAGTTAGAAAAAACCGCCTACTATTTATCAGAAGCAGTGGCAGTACAATCTCCATTTGTATTACTTTCAATGTCCATTCTTGCTTTAGCGGTACTCTTTGCATTTGTAAAGTTACCAACCGTAATAAAAGCGGTAAGCAATAGTGGCTACCGAGAGGTACTCAAAAACAAAGTATTAGTAATGGGCGCTTTTGCTATTTTGGTATATGTTGGTGCAGAAGTTGCGATAGGCAGTTATTTGGTAAATTATTTTATAGATATGGATATGCACACCATCATACAAAGCACGCCTTGGATGAACATTATAGCAAGCAATATCCTAAATACCAATTTAGTTTCTCTAGACAAAAGAGCTATTGTAGGAGCATTTGTCACTTTTTATTGGAGTGGTGCCATGATTGGGAGATTCATTGGAGCCTACTTAACCAAGATTTTTTCTCCATCAAAAGTACTTTCCTTTTTTGCGATTGGAGCGCTTCTACTAATTATTACCTCCATGAATACAGTTGGGATAATTTCTATGTGGAGCATTCTTGCGGTTGGTCTATTCAACTCCATTATGTTTCCAACAATTTTTACTTTGTCCATTAAAGATGTTGGAGAATTAAAACCTCAAGCATCAGGGATATTATGTACTATGATTGTTGGAGGTGCAATCATTCCTCCATTATATGGTTTTTGTACGGACTTAGCAGGATTTAAAATTGCCTTTTTATTACTGCTTATTTGTTACGGTTATATCTATTATTTTGCCAAATCCACTTCAAAAAATTTAGCCTAATATTATCATATTTATCGACGAAGTGGGGGACATAGTTATGGGTAATCAGTGCCTGAAACAATCGGTTCAATTCTATCCCGGACATGAATGCTAAATAACATGCCAGCCTCCCATTCGCATCAACCTTATGTGACTCATGTGGTGCGGTTTGTCCTGTTAAAATTGATTTGGATAAACAATTGTATAAATGGCAACAGATTATAATTCAAAAGAGATTTGCCCAAAAGAAGTTTCCGGGATTGGTTTTTGATAAATGGAAACAGAAAGAATGACTGATAGATATCCCGATATTAAAATGATTTATTCTTGTGTTGGTAGTCTTGGATCAAAAAGAATAACACCAGAAACAATATCTAATCCCCACAATCTTAATTCACCGGAATTGGCAGTTGTTGATGGATTATTCGGTGTGGCTGAAAATGTAGCAATATGGGTAACGGTAGAACAATCGGGTCATCGCGTCTTATCATTTATTGCGAAATATTTAGTCATTTTATTGGAGCGAGAATCTATCGTAACTGACATGCATGAGGCGTATGGTAATATTGATTTAAATCAAGTGCCCTATGGCACTTTTATCTCCGGCCCGTCAAAGACTGCAGACATAGAACATGAGCCAGTAATGGGCGCTCAAGGTGCAAGGTCTCACACGGAGGTATTAACCTAAGGTTTTCCATGAAAAAAGTTGTTATTATTTGGTTCAGTTTGATCCTTTATTCCTGCAATAAGGAAATTAACCCACCCAACATCGTCCTCTTCTTGGTAGATGACTTGGGTTGGCAGGATACGTCCGTTCCATTCTGGAGTGACACCACCCATTTTAACAAAAGATACAATACCCCCAATATGGAGCGGTTGGCGAAAGAAGGGATGAAATTCACCCAAGCCTATGCTACTAGTGTTTGTTCACCCACTCGCGTGAGCTTAATGACAGGCATGAATACAGCTCGGCATCGGGTGACGAATTGGACACTCCAAAAGGATAAGATTCAACCGATGGAGGTGAACCATCTAGACCTTGATTTCCCAAGGTGGAATATGAACGGGATCACGCCTGACTCTTCCATAAAAAATGCAATCCATGCAACTACATTACCCTCAATCCTTAAAGAAAATGGTTATAAAACAATCCATGTTGGTAAAGCCCATTTTGGTGCCATTGGTACACCTGCGGCAGATCCATTAAATATCGGTTTCGATGTAAATATTGCTGGCCATGCAGCAGGCGGTCCCGGGAGTTATCATGGTAAACGAAATTTCAGCGCTGAATGGCGGGGAGGCACCAACACCTGGGATGTGCCTGGACTTGAGAAATACCATGGTTCAGAAACAAACCTTACTGAAGCGTTAACAATGGAAGCCATAGATGTAATGGACAATGCTTATGAATCCAAACAACCATTCTTTTTATATATGTCCCATTATACGGTTCACACCCCAATTGAATCGGATGACCGGTTTCTTCATAAATATATTGATCAAGGACTGCACCCCACGGAAGCAAAATATGCATCCATGGTGGAAAGTATGGACCAAAGTTTAGGTGACCTCATGGATTACCTTGAGGATAAAAATCTTGTTCAAAATACGATTATTATTTTTATGTCGGATAACGGTGGCCTAAGTGCTGTCGCTCGTGGTGGGGAAAAGCATTCCCATAATTATCCACTTTCCAGTGGAAAAGGATCAGCTAGAGAAGGGGGCATCCGTGAGCCCATGATTGTGAAATGGCCTGGAGTGGTTGACGCGGGATCTACCAGTCATAATTATTTAATTATTGAAGATTTTTTTCCAACCATTTTATTTATGGCGGGGATCAAGAATTTCGAAACAGTTCAACCTATAGATGGACAAAGTTTTATACCAATGCTGAAACAAATTGTTACAACATCAACTGATCGACCTTTGGTCTGGCATTATCCAAATGAATGGGGACCCTCCGGACCAGGGATTGGTGCAACCAGCACAATTCGGAAAGGGGATTGGAAAATGATTTATTATCATTTGGATCAGAGCTTTGAATTATTCAACCTGAAAGCCGATATTAGCGAAACAGATAATTTGATGGAAAAAGAACCGGAAAAGTTGAAAGAATTGGCTAAAGAGTTAACCGATTATTTGATTAATGTAGATGCACAAATGCCATCACATAAGAAAACAGGTATACAAATTCCATTCCCATTAGAAATCCTATCAAATAATAAGAAAACAATACAATTATGAAAAAAATATTTATTCTGTTTTTGTCCATTTGTGCTTTTGCCCAAAACGAAAAGCCAAAGTTGGCAAATGGAATTACATTATACCAAGATTTATTTAATACTTCCATGGTTGAAGGTGTTGCTTGTTATCGAATTCCTGCTATTGTTACGGCACCAAATGGTGATTTGATTGTAGCCATTGATGAGCGCGTTCCATCTTGTGCAGATTTGAGGGGAAGTGACGATATCAATATCGTTGCACGAAGGAGTAGCGATAATGGAAAAACTTGGTCCAAGGTTGAAACAGTAGTTGATTTTTCTCTTGGGCTATCCGCTTCTGATCCTTCAATGATCGTTGATAAGGTTACAGGTGAAATATTTTTATTCTATAATTACATGGACTTTGAGAATGAAAAGGACATCTATTATTTGCATGTGGTAAAAAGTAAAGATAATGGAACATCCTGGGGTGAACCTGTAGATATTACATCTCAAATCACCAAGCCGGAATGGCACCACGATTTTAAGTTTATTACTTCTGGTCGCGGTATCCAAACTCGCTCGGGAAAACTGCTCCATACAATCGTAAACTTGAAAAATGGACTTCATGTTTTTGGTAGTGATGACCATGGTAAATCTTGGTATTTGATCGATACGGCGATCCTGCCAGGTGACGAATCTAAGATTGTTGAATTAGAGGATGGTCGATGGATGATTAATTCTCGTGTAAATAAATCTGGTATACGCTATTCACATATTTCCGCTGATAAAGGAAAAACTTGGACTTCAAAAGCAGAACGTGAACTTATTGATCCCGGGTGTAACGGAAGTATTATTCGTTACACTTCGATTAGTGATAGTTATAAAAAGAACCGATTATTGTTCTCCAACGCAAAAATGACAAAGGGCCGAAAAAATTTGACTGTAAGGATGAGCTATGATGAAGGAGAGACTTGGACTGAAGGAAAAACCATTTATCCAGGCGGATCGGCATATTCTTCTTTAACCGTTTTAGATAATGGTGACATAGGGCTTTTCTTTGAAAAAGATGATTATACTGAAAATGTATTTGTCAGTTTCTCATTAGAATGGCTCACCGATGGCGCGGATAAATATGTAAATCCCCAACAGCGTAAATATTCTAATCATTACTACAATCGAAAGGCGCTTTTTGAAAGTAAGCCCGATACAGAAAATGAAATCATATTTTTAGGAAACAGTATAACAGAAGGTGGGCATTGGTCGGAATTATTCCCGGATAAAAATGCAATTAACAGGGGAATTAGCGGCGATGTTACCGATGGCATTTTAAATCGACTAGAAGAAGTCACATCTTCTAACCCCCGAAAAATATTTTTAATGATTGGGACAAATGATTTAGCAAGGGGGAGAAGTGTCTCTTATGTTTCAAATCATTGTAGAAAAATCGTTGAAAATATTTTATCCGTATCAGGCGGAACAGAAATATATATCCAAAGTGTACTTCCTGTTAATCCAACAATTGGGGGAAAGTTTTCTGGACACAAGAGTAAGAAAAATGAAATTCTTGCTGTGAACAAAAATATAAAATCAATGGCCAAAGAATTGGGAGTTATATATATTAATCTTCACGGTCCATTCAGCAATTCTAGAGGATTCTTAAAACCTCAATATACCCATGATGGATTACATCTAAGTGACAAGGGATATTTGAAGTGGAAAAAAGTCATTCAAAAATATGTGAATAAGGATCAGAAGTAAGATTCAATGTTTATGAAAAAGATTATTTTACTATTATCTGTTTTTCTATTCAGCTGCCAAACTAAAATAGTTGCGCCGCCAGAACCGGTCTATCCTTTACCGTCCCAGAGGCAATTGAATTGGCAGGAATTAGAATTTTATGCATTCATCCATTTTAATATGAATACTTTTACCGATATGGAATGGGGTAGCGGTGGCGAAAGTCCTTCTCAATTTAATCCCACTAATTTGGATAGTCGTCAATGGGCAAAAACATTTAAAGATGCGGGAATGAGAGGCATCATCATTACGGCTAAACATCATGATGGTTTCTGTCTTTGGCCATCAAAATATACCGAACACTCCGTAAAAAATTCCCCATGGAGAAATGGTCAAGGTGACCTTATTCGCGAATTGGCGGATGCTTGTAAGGAATTCGGATTAAAGTTGGGCATTTATTATTCACCTTGGGACAGGAATCATGCTGACTATGGCAAACAGGAATATTTGACTTACATGCGCAATCAGTTGAATGAATTACTAACTAATTACGGTGATATTTTTGAAGTATGGTTTGACGGCGCCAATGGTGGTACAGGGTATTACGGTGGTGCTAACGAGGAGAGACGAGTAGATAAAAGGGGATATTACGATTGGGGAAAAACCTTTGCACTTGTTAGAGAACTTCAGCCTAATGCAGTCATTTTTGGTGATGCTGGACTGGATGTCCGATGGGTGGGAAATGAAAGAGGATTTGCCTATCCAACCACATGGTCCAATCTCATGCGGGATTCGGTTTATGCTGGTATGCCTGAATATTCAAAAATGTATTCGGCAGGGCAGGAGAATGGCTCCCATTGGGTACCAGCAGAGGTGGATGTATCCATCCGACCGGGATGGTATTACCACCCGGAGCAGGATGATAAAGTCAAATTATTGCCAAAGCTCATGGATATTTATTATGAATCTGTGGGACGGAATGGATCATTGTTGCTGAATTTCCCAGTAGATATACGTGGAATAGTTCATGAGAATGATGCGAAACAATTAAAGAAAATGGCTGAGCAAATTCGTAAAGATTTTGCGTTTGATTTAGTAAAAGGGAAAAATGTTTCCGCCACAAATTTTCGTGGGGATGGGTATGAACCTAAATTGGTAGTTGATGGTAAAAAAGACTCTTATTGGACAACAGAAGACAATGTTATTCAATCCAGTTTAACGATTGAATTCGAAGAAAAAACCACATTTAATCGATTTATGATTCAGGAATATATCCAACTCGGGCAGCGCGTGAAATCATTTTCAATTGAAGTCAAGAATGAAGTGGGATGGAAAGAAATCGATCGCCAGACAACGATTGGCTATAAACGAATTCTAAGATTTTCTGATGAAATAGGAACAGCTATTCGCATCAATATTTTTGATGCAAAGGCATGCCCCGCTATTTCGAATGTCGAAGTTTACCATGCGCCGGAATTAATCGATGAATAGAAAAAAAACAATATTAATCCTTTGGTCTCTTTTAGTTGCATTTTTTCACGTGTCTTGTATGAAGGGGCAAGCACCAAAACGACCCAATATCATTTTCATTATGACAGATGACCATTCCTACCAAACGTTGAGTGCGTATGATGATCGATTTATTCAAACTCCCAATCTAGATCGCATCGCCAAAGAGGGCGTTCTATTCATGAATAGTTTTGTAGCCAATTCAATCTGCGCCCCTAGTCGCGCCACCATTCTTACGGGTAAATATAGTCACAAAAATGGGCAATTGGATAACCGGACTCGTTTTGATAGTAGCCAGGTAACATTCCCAAAACTATTGCGCGACTCGGGGTATGAAACAGCTATTGTTGGGAAATGGCATTTACGCAGTGAGCCTACAGGGTTTGACCATTGGGAAGTATTGATTGGCCAAGGAGATTATTATAATTCCGATTTTATTAAGAATGGTGAACATAAAAGTTCTGAAGGTTACGTTACGGACGTTATTACTGATAAAAGTATCAATTGGCTAAAGAATCGAAATAAAGAAAAGCCATTTTCACTCCTTGTTCATCATAAGGCAACACACCGAATCTGGATGCCAGATACGGCCCTTTTTGATTTATTCAAAGGTGTTGATTTTGAAATCCCTGGAAACTTTTTTGATAATTATGAGGGTAGAGAAGCCGCCGCCGCCCATATTATGGGAATTGATAAAGACATGGATTTAGTCTATGATCTAAAAATGCTAGATGAGGGAGAGCTGCAAACCAAATATAGAAAATCCTATGAAAGGATTATTGCACAACTTTCACCAGTCCAGCGAAAAGCTTGGGATAATTATTATCAACCGATCCTTGATGAATTCAAAAATGCAGATTTAAAAGGGAAAGCGTTGGCCCTGTGGAAATACCAAAGGTATATGCAAGATTACCTTCAGTGTGTTCAATCGGTAGATAATAATGTGGGCAGATTATTGGACTATTTGGATGAAAGCGGTTTAGCTGAAAATACAATTGTTGTTTATACATCGGACCAAGGCTTTTACATGGGTGAACATGGTTGGTTCGATAAACGTTTTATGTATGAGGAATCTTTGCGAACTCCATTGCTTATGCGATTTCCCGATGAGTATGGTATCCGAGGCAGTAAGATAGCCCTAATGGTTCAAAATATTGATTATGCCCCCACCTTGCTCGATTACGCAGGCATTGAAATTCCTGAGGAGATGCAAGGCCTTTCAATGAAACCAATACTGGAGGGTGAATCAATCCAATGGCGCGATGCGATCTATTACCATTATTATGAATTTCCCAATGAGCATGGTGTTAAAATGCATTATGGGATTCGAACCGATCGATATAAACTGATTCATTTTTATGAAGATATTGACGTATGGGAGTTGTACGATTTGGAAAATGATCCAAGTGAAATGAAGAATATTTATAGTGATTCTGATTACATTGATATAATAAAAATGCTAAAAATAAAATTGAATGATTTGGAAAAAAACATTGGTGTAGATATTTAGAAGGAGAGAGAATGAAGCAGAAAATATTTTATCAATTAGCGGTGTTCCAAATTTTGTTCACTGGTTTAACCGGACAAAATAACGATGGTTGGAAACCATTATTTGACGGTGTGAGTTTGGATGGTTGGAATCAAAAAGGCGGGCAGGCTATTTATGAAGTGAATGATAAAATGATTGTGGGTAAGACTGTAGCCAATTCACCTAATAGTTTTCTCTGCTCGAATGAAACTTATTCCGATTTTATCCTGGAGTATGAGGTATTTGTGGATGCTGAACTTAATTCCGGCGTTCAGATTCGCAGCAACAGTTTTGAGAATTACCGTAATGGAAGGGTGCATGGATACCAAGTTGAGGTGGACCCAACACCAAGGGCATTTACGGGTGGGATTTATGATGAATCCCGGAGGGGATGGATATACCCCTTGTCTCGAAACGAAAAGGGACTTGCAGCTTTTAAAAATGGAATGTGGAATCATTTTCGAGTTGAAGCTGTGGGAAATACAATTCGGACGTGGGTTAATGGAATAATGTGTGTGAATTTGGTAGATGAATTGACGGATTCTGGTTTCATTGGTCTGCAAGTTCATTCTATATATTCTCCTGAATTGGTGGGGCGAATTGTCAAATGGCGAAATATTCGGATCAAAACTAAAAATCTAGGAATCGACCGTAAATCTGTTGACCCCCAAGTGGATGAAATAAGTTTTTTAAACAATAAGCTCACCGAAATAGAAAAAAGAAAAGGATGGCGTCTTCTATTTGATGGCCAATCTATGAAGGGGTGGCGCGGTGCCAAATTGAATCATTTTCCTAAAAAGGGATGGCAAGTCAAAAAAGGTGAATTAACTGTGATTGCGACAGACGGAGGTGAATCCACGGGTCCCGGCGATATTATTACCAAAGATCTATTTAGTGATTTCGAATTAGTATTGGATTTCAATATCACCGAGGGTGCTAATAGCGGAATCAAATATTTTGTGGACCCGGAGTTAAATAAAGCAGTGGGATCGGCCATTGGGTGTGAATTCCAAATTCTCGACGATAAGAAACATCCGGACGCTAAAAAAGGAATCGCCGGAAATCGAACGGTGGGATCACTCTATGATCTTATGGCGGCAGAAGGGTTAACGATTGCGGGACGGGGAAAACAATTTAAGGGTGTGGGTGCATGGAATAGGGCCCGGATCGTATCCAAAAACGGCCATGTGGAACATTGGTTAAATGGTGAAAAAGTTCTGGAATATGACCGCTTTTCACAAATGTTCAGAGCTCTTGTTTCGGGGAGTAAATATGCCAAATGGCCGGACTTTGGACAATGGCCAAAGGGGCACATCCTGTTGCAGGACCACGGCGATACAGTCCATTTTCGAAATATTAAAATCCGGGAGTTATAAAATGGGTAAAAAAATGAAAAAAGATATTTCTCGTAGATCATTTATTAAAACCACAAGCTTAGGGTCGGTTGGTTTGGCCAGTGGCGTTGTAATGCTACCATCAAGTGCGAAGTCCTATGGGAATATTATGGGCTCAAATGATAGAATCAATATTGCCATCCAAGGTTTAGGGCGACGATTAGGTGGTTACGTGGAATCAATTGAAAGAAAAGAAAGCAATGTTCGTTTATTGTATTTATGTGATGTAATGGAAAGCCAAAGAGAAAAAGCATCTAAGCGATTTGAAGGTAAAATAACCAATAAACCCATACTCGAAAATGATATTCGAATCGTATTAGAAGATAAAGACTTAGATGCTGTTTTTATGGCAACGCCAGACCATTGGCATACTCCGGGGGCCATCATGGCTATGAAGGCGGGTAAACATGTCTATTTAGAAAAACCATGCAGCCATAACCCTGAAGAGAATGAACAAGTTGTTTACTGTCAGAAAAAATACAACAAAGTTGTTCAAATGGGTAATCAACAAAGATCATCTCTGGAATCTGCAGAAATAATCAAGGAAATTCACGATGGAATCATTGGAGTAACTTATAAAGCGATTGCTTATTACACCAATAAAAGGGGTGAAGTCCCTGTGCCCGAAAAGGCACCGCCACCAACAGGATTAGATTGGGAACTTTTTCAAGGGCCATCCCCTAGAAAAAAATATATGCATGATACATGGGATTATAACTGGCATTGGTACGGTTGGGATTTTGGGACTGCGGAAATGGGAAATAATGCCACCCATGAATTAGATATTGCCCGTTGGGCTTTAGATGTAGGCTATCCGAAACAAGTTGACGTTTACTCCGGTAAATTTCAGCATGTGAATGATGGGTGGGATATGTATGACACCATGGAAGCCACATTCAAATTTTCCAATAAAAAAGTGATTCAATGGGATGGGAATAGCCGGAATGGTTTCAAAAAATATCCGAAGGGCAGGGGGACTATTATTTATGGTTCTGAAGGATCTGTATTTCTGGATCGTGGGGGATATGAATTGTTTGATTTAAAAGGTGAATTAATCAAAGAAAAAATAATAGATGGGAAAGAAAGCGGTGTTGCCCTTGGGGGTGGCGGAAGTCTTTCTACAAGGCATGCAGTTAACTTTTTTGAAACAATAAGAGGAAAAGAAAAATTGAATTCCCCAATTGATGAAGGTGCTGTTTCTCAAATGTTAACCCATTATGCCAATATTTCATCAAGAATTGGAAAGTCTATAAATATTAATCAAATCAATGGCAAAGTAGTTGATCGCGGTGCAATGAAATTATGGACGCGAGAATATGAACCGGGCTGGAAGCCAAAAGTATAATCAGAGAAAAAATCAATATGGAAAATAGAAGAAACTTTTTGAAAAAAACATCCTTTGCGATTGGAGGCCTTTCATTGGGATTAGGTCCAATGATATTAAAAGGCCGAAGTAAAAACGATATTATCAATGTGGGTGTAATTGGAACCGGGGACCGGGGAACTGGATTGATCCGCATCATGAAAAATATACCCGAATTGCGGGTATTGGGATGTTGTGATATCATCCCATTTAGACTTGAAGCTGCCCTTTCCCATGCAGACGAAAAGGCTACCGGGTACACCGATTATCGCAAGATGATTGAGAATAAGGATATTGATGCAATCATTATATCAACACCTTTCAGTCTGCACAATGACATGGCATTAGACGTATTGAATTCGGAAAAACATATTTACTGTGAAAAGACCATGGTACGAGGAATTAGAGAAACAATACAATTGGTCAAAAAGGTTCAAAGGTCTAAGCATATATTTCAAGTCGGTCATCAATACCATCATTCCCGGTTGTACTTGGAAATAATTGAGCAGATCAGAAGTGGATATATTGGCGATGTTACCACATTTGAATGCCAGTGGAATCGAAATGGTAATTGGCGTCGGCCTGTGCCTAACCCCAAATGGGAACGCATGATTAACTGGCGTATGTACCGTGAATATTCCGGCGGACTTGCGGCAGAATTATCGTCCCATCAAATAGATTTCTGTAATTGGGTCACCGGCAATCACATTGAAAGAATGACAGGATTTGGCGGGATTGATTATTGGAAAGACGGCCGGGAAACTTTTGATAATATCCATTTGACTGCAGCTTATCCAAATGGTGTGAAGGCTCGCTTCACATGTATGACCAATAACGCCCATAACGGTTATATGATTGTCGTAAAAGGAACCAAAGGAACTTTTGTTATCAAGCCGACGAGCGCAACCATTTATGTTGAATCCAATCTAGTGAAGAATTTGGGATTAGTAGATGGTGTATCAGGTGCAACAATACAGAATTTGAAAGAAGGGAAAGGCCAGAAGTTAGATACTCATCATGGAGATCCCACAAAGCAAGCACTTCTTGATTTCGCGGAAAATATCAGGGAGAATAAAAAACCACTTTCAAATGTAGAGTCCGGGGCGCTGGTTTCCATATCAGTCCAAATGGCTTTGGATGCTTTGCATAAAGGGGGGATACAAAAATGGAAAAGTGATTATGATATTTAAGTAAAAACTTGAAATACACATATTTTAATAAATTTAGTTTAAGAAGTTAAATGAAGCATAAAAAATTAACAGGACTTATCGCAGCAGTCCATACACCAGTACATGAGGATTTTTCATTAAATCTGGATTGTGTGAAAACTCAGGCACAACATTTGGCTAAGTGTGGTGTGGCCGGTATATATGTTAGCGGTACAACGGGGGAAGGGCAGTCCTTTAGTCCCCAAGAAAGATCTGATCTCTTTCAAGCATGGGGACAAGTAGCACAAGAAAACAATTTAACATTTATCGCTCATATTGGCCATAATGACCAGGATGAAGCATTGAATCTTGCGTTAGCCGCCAATGATGCCGGTGCTGATATTTTGAGCGCCATGGGGCCACCAAAACAGAAAATTAATAATGCTACAGCACTCGTTGATTGGATAAACCCAATTACAGATATTGTGTCTAATTTGCCTTTTTATTATTATGAAAGTCCTGCCATAAGTGGTGTGGCAGTTGACATGGTTGAATTTTTAGAATTAGCAGATAAAAAACTAAAAACACTTGTTGGTTTAAAATTTAATAATCCCGATTTAGATATGCTTCAACGATGCATGGCAGTCCAGAATGGAAAGTTTGATATTCTATTTGGGGTTGATGAAATGCTAATTGAAGGATTAGATCATGGCTGCAAGGGTGCCGTAGGGAGTACCTATAATTTTGCGGCACCAATTTATCATAAATTAGTTTCAGCTTATAATTCCGGGAATCATTCAGAGGCACAAAAACTCCAGAAATATTCAATTCAATTTATAGATATTATAGCCAAGTATGATTTCTTACCAACGGCAAAAGCACTCATGAAAAAGTTTGGTGTAGATTGTGGACCTGCACGACCGCCCCATCGGCAGTTATCAAAAAATGAAATTGAAACACTGTATAATGAATTAGATCAAATTAATTTTTTTGAAAGAGCAAATGAACACACAAAGTAAAAAAGAATTCTTAGAAATCTATCGAGACGATTTATTAAATAATATAGTTCCATTTTGGTTTCCCCGGGCAATCGATGAAAAGTGCGGTGGATATATTATTTCGCGTAATAGGGATGGGAGCATTCTTGATACGGATAAAAGTATGTGGACCCAAGGACGATTTTCATGGCTTTTAGCCTCCCTTTATAATACAGTTGAAAAGCGAGAAGATTGGTTAAAAGGTGCCCTCCATGGTGTAGAATTTATTACCAAACATGGTTTTGATATAGATGGGCGCATGTGGTTTCATGTAACAAGAGAAGGTAAGCCCATTCGGAAAAGACGATATGTATTTACTGAATTCTTTGCTGCTAAGGCTTATGCAGCATGTGCAAAAGCCACTGGGGATGAAAAATTGATTGAGCGGGCAAACGATACATATCATTTGGCTAAAAAGTATTTATTGAATCCTGAACTCAGTCCAAAAAAATTTACCGCCACTCGTCCCACTAGAGGATTGGCTATACCCATGATTCGATTAGGTGTTGCTCAAGAAATGCGGGAAAACTTGGAAGATGATTCCTACACTGAGGAAATTGATGCGGCAATTAATGAAATAAGAGATTATTTCGTGAAACCTGAGCTAGAATGCGTGATGGAAACGGTCGGTGAAAATGGGGAAATTCTAGACCACTTTGATGGTCGCACAGTTAATCCCGGTCATGCAATAGAAGGTGCATGGTTTATTCTTTTAGAAGCAAGAAATAGAAACAATGATCCTGAACTTGTTAAACTTGGTTGCCAGATGTTAGACTGGATGTGGAAACGGGGTTGGGATGAAGAATATGGTGGTATTTACTATTTTAGGGATGTGTATGGAAATCCCGTCCAAGAATATTGGCATGATATGAAACAGTGGTGGGTTCAAAATGAAACTCTTTTAGGAACACTTTTGGCTTTTCTCATTACCAAAGAACCGCGCTATGAAAAAATGTATCGCCAAATTCATGATTGGTCCTACGCTCATTTTCCAGATAAAAAATATGGCGAATGGTATGGATATCTTCACCGGGATGGTCGCGTATCCGTACCCTTAAAAGGAAATATGTGGAAGGGGCCATACCACTTGCCACGCATGCTTTTGAATAGTTGGAAATGGCTAGAAGCAGATTTGAAATCATGATGGGCCGATCATTCAGGATAATCTCTTTAAAGATTATTCTTACTTCTTTTTCCGTCCTTTATGGTGAGGATTTAACCATTGCAAGTGTGTTTGGTAATCATATGGTATTTCAACAGGGCGTATCAATACCAGTTTGGGGAAATGCAGAACCAAATGATTCATTAACCATTACACTGGGTTCAAGGTCAATCCAAACTATCGTAGATGAAAAGGGTAATTGGCATGTCAGTTTCCGAAAAAGAAGGGTCAGTCATAACCCTATTGAGCTTGCGGTTCGTTCAAAAACTGGCCAAATTATTATCCGCGATATTCTCGTTGGAGAAGTTTGGATTTGTACCGGCCAATCCAATATGGAATGGCCTTTATCTGCAAGTGATACGGGGCATGAAGCTATAGAGGATTCAAATAATAATAATCTTAGACTTTTAAACTTTAAAAAAGGACTATCTACATATAATGTACCTTATTTGGGTGATGACATAAATAAATTATTTCCAAATCAATTTTATAGTGGTGAATGGAAAATTAGCTCACCTGAGAGTGCAGCGCCTTTTTCTGGTGTTGGATATTTCTTTGGAGAAAAACTTCAAGATGAATTGAATGTGCCAGTGGGATTAATCAATGTATCTGTAGGTGGCTCACCTGCTGAAGCATGGATTAGAAAAGAAGCATTGGCATCTCATCCTCAACTCAAAATTATGGTTGAGGGCGATTGGTTCAAGAATAAAGCATTGGAACCATGGACTGTGGAACGCGGGAATGAAAATTTAACACAGGCCATTGAAAAAGGTTTACCTATCCCCGAGGATGAACTGGGGTACAACCATCCCTTTAAGCCCGGATTTTTGTGGGAAGCGGGAATGAAGCCAATGATCCAATTACCTGTTTCGGGTGTCGTCTGGTATCAAGGTGAATCAAATGCGGTGAGTGACTGGCGGGTTGCACAGCATGAATCATTACTAAAACTTTTAATCCAAGACTGGCGAGAACAGTTTCAGAAGGATGATATGCCATTTTTATTCGTACAATTACCCGGAATGAAAAGACCGCACTGGGTTGAGTTTCGTGTCAGCCAGCAAAAAGTTCATGATGCAGTATCCAATACGGGTATGGCAATTACCATGGATGTGGGGAATCCAACAGATGTTCATCCCAAACGAAAGCAGCCTGTGGGTGACCGTCTTGCTCGTATCGCCTTGGAGCAATTCTATGGGAAGAATATTATAAGTCATGGACCCACGCTTAAGTCTAAACGATTTAGAAAAGGAAAATTAGAACTTAGATTTGACCACATTGTTAAGGGATTAAAAACCAAAAATGGTATGCCACCAACTGGATTTGAATTAATGGATGAAGCAGGGGAATGGTACAATGCGGAAGCAAAGATTTTCGGATTAAATAAAATCCTTTTAAGCAATATGGAAATCATGAATCCGAAAGCAATTCGTTATGGTTGGTCGCCTTATCCGGAACCGGCTTTAAACCTTATTAATTCGGTGGGGTTACCTATGGCACCCTTTATTAATTATGAATAAAAAAATATTTATAGTATTTGCATCGGTGTGTTCCATGCTTTGGGCCACACAATCATTGGCATGGAATAAACTCCCTGATTTACCAAACCCATTGGGTGTTGCCGGTCCATTTGTAGGGATCCATAATGATGTTCTGATTTTGAGTGGAGGCGCCAATTTCCCAAATGGAGTACCGTGGGAAAAAACAGATGATGGATTCAATTCACCTAAGATTTATAACGATCAAATTCATGTATTAATTAAAAATGGTAATGATTATAGTTGGTATAATAGTCCGGTAACGTTACCCCGAAGTCTTGCTTATGGTGTATCTATTCCCACTATTAATGGGATAATTTGTATTGGTGGCGAATGGAAGAACCACGAGAAAAATCCAAAAACAAAATCATACAAAACGTCTTCTGGTATTTCAGATAAAATATTTGTGATTCAATGGAAGGATGAAATACAAATTTCTGATAAATGGTTTTTACCAGGTGAGGATGAAAACACTATTGTGGATATTCCAAATTTGCCTCAATCAACAACCGCAATGGCCGGGGCAATCATTGATAATAAAATTTATATTGTTGGTGGCGATAGTGAGGCAGGAGCTACACATAATTTCTGGATGTTAGATTTGAATAATCGTACATCACCGGAAAATTATAAATGGCAATCACTACAAGCTTGGAATGGGGCGCCTAGAACCCATTTGTTAGCTGTCAGCCAAAACGACGGAAGGGAAGAAAGTCTTTTTATTTTTAGCGGCCGTGCAAATATCAATGGTCAGTGGCAGATGCTCACTGACGCACATAAGTATGTTCCCAGTCGAGGCGAATGGGAATCTCTTGGGAATATCCAAGTGGAGGGTGACCTCGAACCAAGATGCGTCATGGCGGGAACAGTGGCAAAGATGGGTGTTAACCATCTTGCAGTTTTTGGCGGCGCCGACGGAAAAGGATTTTTATATTTAACAAAATTGGCTGAACAGATATCTCGAGCAGAAGTAAATGGGAATCAACAAGAAAAGGATCGAATTAAGAAAGAACAACAGCAATTTTTGAATAACCATCATGGTTTTAGTAATGATATTCTTCTTTATAATACGGTCACCAATCGTTGGTCAAAGTATGGCGATTTTCCCGGTAGCAGTCATGTAACGACATCAGCCATCCAATGGGGAGAATCCATCATTATTCCCAGCGGTGAGATCAGTCCGGGGATACGGTCACCCCAGATATGGGAAATGAAACCAATGGAATCAAAAGGTGGGTTTGGTACATTAAATTGGGTTGTATTGGGAATTTACTTAATCGTCCTGGTGGGGATAGGTTTTTGGGTGTCAAAGAGAGGAAAGACCACCGATGACTACTTTTTAGCAGGGCGACGAATTCCATGGTGGGCTGCAGGGTTAAGCATTTATTCAACCCAGCTCAGCGCTATAACTTATTTGGCAATTCCAGCCAAAACATTTGCCACGGATTGGGTTCGCTTTCTGATCCAATTGGGTATCATTGCCTGTGCCCCCATAGTGGTTTATTTCTTTTTACCATTTTTTCGTCGACTTAATGTAACCAGTGCGTATGAATATTTAGAAATGCGGTTTAGCCTTGGAATTCGATTATTAGGTAGCAGTTCATTTGTGATTTTTCAACTCGCTCGAATGGGAATTGTAATCCTGTTGCCTGCACTGGCTCTTTCTGCGGTAACAGGACTTGATGTAGTTGTTTGCATTATTATGATGGGTATCCTCAGTACTTTTTATACAGTACTCGGCGGAATCGAAGCCGTTATATGGACAGATGTATTACAAACAGGTGTGCTTCTGGGTGGTGCTATAGTTGCTTTATTTATCATAATGATGAATATAGATGGTGGCTTGGCAAGTGCATTATCTCATGCTTCTGAACAGGGAAAATTGACTTGGGTGAATTTGGATTGGAATCTAAAAGATGATACCCTTGGCGTTATTTTACTGGGAGCCATATTTACCGTATTACTGCCCTATACAACGGACCAGGCAGTTGTGCAGCGATATTTGACAACTGCGGATGAAAATCAATCGGCTAAAGCTATTTATACGAATGGAATATTAGCTATACCAGGTTCAATATTATTTTTCAGTTTAGGCACAGCCCTATTCATTTATTTTCAACAATTTCCTTCCCATTTACCACCTTTCGATAAAGCAGATCAAGTTTTCCCAATTTTTATCGTCAACGAACTGCCTGCTGGATTGGCTGGTCTGCTGATAGCCGGCGTATTTGCCGCTGCCATGAGTAGTTTGGATTCCAGTATGCATTCCATTGCCACTGTGCTAACGACTGATTTTATTCAACGCCTTCGACCAGGACAAAAGAACCTCTTATCTATTGCTAAAAAAATAACCCTAGTTTTGGGGGTGATGGGTACTGTTTCGGCAATCGTTATTGCTTCAACAGATGTGAAGCATTTATGGGATTACCTCATGGATATTATCGGCCTTTTGCTTGGAGCATTAGGCGGTCTATTTATGTTGGGCATATTCACGAAACGTGTCAATGCCATCCATGCATGGATAGGTGTTACAGCATGTGTTTTGTCCTTATGGTGGGTAAAAAATTATACCGATCTCAATGGGTTGCTTTACGGCGCTATCGGTACAGGAAGTTGTTTTTTTATGGGATATTTAGCCAGCAAACTATTACCTCAAAAAAATCGAGAGTTAAAGGGCCTTACATGGTACACGCGAGATCGTATTTAAAATGAAAAAAATCCATTATTGTTTCTTCGCTTTATTTTTGTTTTTTGGGTGCCAAAACCCAAAATCAAACTCCTCCAAATTTACCTTTGGTGTTTGGGGTAATTATCAAGATCGTTCTAATAAAGAGTGGTTTGAATATTTTGATAAATATACAGATGCAGGTATAACGGATTATTTTATCCAGGGGAGCCGGGAGAATATTCAAAAATTAGCCAATATCGTAAAAGGGAGGAATATTAATCTCCATGCCTGGGTTTGGGTCATGAATCGTCCCGGTGATATGGTAGCAGCCGAACATCCGGAATGGTATTCGGTAAATCGAAATGGTCAAAACAGTAATGATTATCGCCCTTACGTGAATTATTATCGATGGGTGAGTCCTTTTAGCGAGGGCGCTCGAACTCACATTAAGAAGGTAATGGAATCCTATGCTGAAATAGAAGGTATTGCATCAGTTCATTTGGACTATGTTCGATATTGTGATGTAATTCTACCAAAAATGTTGCAACCAAAGTACGGTTTGAATCAAACAACAGAAATGCCTGAATATGATTTTGGATATCATCCCAATGCGATAAAGGGATTCAAAGAAAAATATGGGGTGGATCCTTTTAGTCTGGATCATCCTGAGGAGAGTATGGAGTGGCGCCAATTTCGACTCGATAAACTCACATCACTGGTTAATGAAATTGCTGAAATTGTGCATTCAAAGGGGAAGAAACTATCAGCCGCCGTATTTCCATATCCTGAAATATCTCGAAAAATGGTACGTCAAGATTGGAGTGCATGGGATTTGGATATAGCTTGTCCAATGAATTACCACAATTTTTATGGTGAAGAATTAGACTGGATTAAAACAAGCGTTTCGAATGGTGTGGGTGAAACGGAGAGAAAATTGGATTACCGATCGGGTTTGTTTATAGGCTCTTTATCACCAGATGAACTAAAAATTGCCATTGGTCAATCTAGAGAAGGTGGTGCGAATGGGGTTGTATTATTTTCGGTAAATGCATTGACAGAAGAGCATTTGGACATGATAAAATTAATTCAATAAAAACGGTATGAAAGATTTCATTGTGAAAATTATATATAAAAAAAGATTACAAACTTTGTGGCTTGTTTCATTGATCATTTTGATAATGTCATGTGTTCAAGTTGACAAGACAATTCCAGAGGGAATGGGTAAGTTGGAGATTAAATTATTAGATAAGGATTCGGGGAAACCTATTCCTGGGAAATGGATGTTCTTTGATGGTGAAGAACCCGTGGATCTAGGTTTGTCCTCGACCAAAAATTTAGCTGTTAGAAATCATACCATTTATACACTTACAGGATTGGATACGATTATTATTCCAACAGGAAAATATAATGTATGGGCTGGCCGAGGTATGGAATATGATAATGCAAAAGAATCGTTAATCCTTCAAAACCAAAATTTTTCCTCTATAACTTTAAAAATAAAAAGAAGTGTTGATACATATGGATATGTATCTGGGGATATGCATCTTCATACGGTTACACATTCTGGCCATGGAGATTCAAACATGGAAGAACGTATTATTTCGTGCATTGGTGAGGGTGTAGAATGGGCAGTAGCAACTGATCATAATCACGTGGTGGACTATGACACGGTTATTACTTCTTTGGATGCTACGAAATATATCTTTGGTTCAGTAGGGAATGAGGTGAGTACTCAGTTTGGCCATTTCAATAGTTTCCCTCTGAAAAAAGGCTCAGAGCCGGTTGTTATAGACTCGGTGGATGCTAATAAATTATTTAAGCAAATAAGGTTAGAAAATAAAATGGCAGTCATTCAAGTGAATCATCCACGTTGGAATGGTATTGATTATTTTACCTTAATGGATATGGATGAATATTTAGCTGATACGGATAATAAAAATTGGAGTTGGGATTTCGATGCCATTGAAATACTTAATGAAAACTCAGGATGGGGTTGGGAAGCCACAGCAAAAAACCCTTATTCTGTTCGCCAAGATTGGTATAATATGTTAAACAGCGGTCGACGCATAACAGGTGTTGGTAATTCAGATAGTCATGCAGTCGAAAAATTATTACCAGGGGTACCACGGAATTTTATTCAAAGTTCGACAGATGACCCAAAATTAATCGATGAAAAAGAGATGAGTGATCATATTAATCGTGGAAAAGTTTCAGTTTCTCAAGGATTGTTTGTTCAAATGTGGGTCAATGGGATTCAACCGAGGAATGATACGACTTTAGTGGGAGGTCTTGTTGATATTCGGGTTAAAGTACAGGGACCCAATTGGGTTGATTGCAGGCAAGTTCAAATAATTGCAAATGGATTAATTGTGAAAAATATAAAGATATCGAAAACTGGGGCACCTGTGAGATTTGATAAAACTTTTACTATGGATTTTTCACAAGACACATGGTTAATGGCCATTGCCAGTGGAAATGAATCAATGGCGCCAATGATTCACAATGCACCAGATCCTATTACACCGTTAGGATTCACGAATCCCCTCTGGATAGATGCAAATGAAGATGGCCATTTTGAATCATTAAAATCGCGAGCAATGTATTTGGTGAATAAAAATATAAAGGATATACAGTCATTAATTTTATTATTAAAAAAAGAACCGCAAATGATTCCATTTGCGGTGGCTTCATTAATTGAAAATTCACCCAAATCTGGAATAGCATTAATTCGTGAACTTTTACCCGACATGGACAGGGATTTAACCCTTTTTATGATAAGACAATTAGGGAAATTGAATCTTGTTGAAAGCATAAATCTATTAGAAGAAATTGAAACTCAAATATTTGATCCTCTAATCCGGTCGGCTATTCTGTTGACCATGGAGAATAGTGCAGACAAAGACCTTACTCCTAGCCAAATAAAAAAGATGGTGAGCTATTTTCAGTTTCCAGAAGATGGTGATAGTAAAATAGAGAGTTATATTTTGGACTTTATTCATGAAGGGGATCAAAATTTAAAAAAGAAATTTTCGGGTGAAAGAGTAGAAGACCTCGGTTTAAAAGAAGGTTTTCTAAATATAGAAGAATATTCTTGGCGAAAAGAAACGAATATTCTTAGCGGTTATTATGAATTTTCTAATTTAGACCGACAATACATCATGGTTGAGTTTTGGTCTCAAAATTCTGGAGATATGCCTTTTATTATTGAGAGTGACACCCCTTATTATGGATGGGTAAATGGGAGTTTAAAAATTCACCGTAAAATAGGTACTGAAAATCGATTTGGAAGTGGAAAAGTTTTATTACCTATCCGAACGGGAAAAAACCAAATAATTCTCGTCCTTCACCATAACCCAAGCCATTTTTTTCTCGTACCCTTAGATTCAAATAAATGGATTAACCCACTATTAAAAGACAAGGTAAAAGAACAGCATTTAGGATTGAATAATGTTCCCGAACTATTAAATCCAAATGCAGAAAAATATCGCGGTGGAGAGAATGCTTTGACAGATGGTTATCGGGGGTCAACTCAATTTGCAGATGGCTTTTGGATGGGGTTTGAAGAAAAGGATATGGTATTAATATTAAATTTTACAAAACCAACTTTAATATCTCAAATAACTGCAAGTTTTCTGCAAGATTATAAATCATGGATTTGGTTGCCCCTTGAAATGGAGATATTAATTATGGGCGAAGGCAATACCTTCGAATCGGTTGGGAAATGGAATCATTCCATTTCAGATAATAAAGAACCGGCCTTTATAAATGAATCAATTGTAAATATTGATCCTGTATTGGTTCGTAAAGTAAAAATTGTAGCTAAAAATATGGGCACATGCCCTAGTTGGCATCAAGGGGCTGATGGAAAAGCATGGATATTTTGTGATGAAATTAAATTTAAATAAAATAAACTATATTTTTCTTTCCAACGATTAGTCATAAAAAATACGCTCATTATAAAAAATGCTCGCAATCCTCATAAAAGAGCTAAAATATCAATTGTAGTTTAACAATGGCGGTGAGCTTCCATATGTTGATATGGTAGAATCTCATTTAGAATATGAGAACCGCAATCGATGTAGCTGTAGTTTTTTTATACCTTTTTAATTTATTACTGGGGTTGATAGGTATCTTTCCCACCCGTGAGCCAATTCAAGCTAAATCTCGTGAAATATAATTGATATAGCTCATTCTCCCCATTCTCATAAAAGAGACCAATGGTGCCATCCTTCAAAATTGTAAGACTTGAGTAACCAGAAAGGCCTTCATATATTTGTTTTGAGTAATCAGTTGGCCAAGTAACGCCTTCATCTGTACTGAGATAGACATGGAGATTCCTTCTTTGAGAGGGATCTCGTGGGTTTGAAAAGAGCAGACGACTTTTGTCAAACCCATCCAATGTAGAAGTGTAGCGAATCAAATCAGCATTCACTCTTGGATCAATCAGTTGATTTTCTACTTGGCTTGGTGACCAAGATTCACCGCCGTCTGTCGAAATGGATGTTTTCCTATACCCTCCTGATGAGCGGATATTCATCAACAGGTTACCATTATCTAATTCAATTATTTTTGATTCATCCCCGCCTCCCGATGGATTTGGTGATCCTTGGGAGAATTTCCACGATTCACCACCATCGTCGCTGTAGATCATATGGTTTGTCAGGGTTCTACCTGCATCTGGTCTTACCCCAACCACTGCAACAATACGGCCTGATCGCAATTGATGTGCACTGCCTGAGGCTACCCATGCAGCGTGCCAGGATGAATATATCTGGTCTGATAGATCTTTAGGTTTGCTCCAAGTCAACCCGTTGTCCATACTTCGTGACACATTAAATCTGATTTTATTCGATGGGGTAGAGGCAAACAATCCATTGTGAGAAGCAAACATGAGAATAATATTGCCCGTTGTTCGATCCACAACCAAGGCGGGATCGGAAGCACCATTGCCTCCAAAATCTGCAGCGATTACCGGTTCTGACCAAGTGTCACCATTGTCGGTGCTTCTGCGAATTATAATGTCAATGTTTCCCGGTAAGTCACGAGGATCAATTCTCCTGTCTGCTGCTGTGATTAGTGTGCCATCCAGCCCAGTACAAATGGCTGGTATGCGATAATTTCCTGACCCATAGTCGCCACCGGAATAAAGAACCTTATTGGCCAGCAGAATCTCCCTCGATCCTGGAAATTCAGTATATTCCATCGCATGTGAATTATCATTTACTGTGATGGATTCACAGGTCGCATCAATAGTATCACCCTCTTTTGCAACTTGGGTGATATCATAAGTGACCCAAAAATAATTATGGCCGGGCTTAAGTTGTTGTTGCCCAGTAATGGTGATTGTTCCTGAGTTTGGAACAGCAGTCCCGAATAAATTGTTTATATCCAGGTTTTTTTCACCTTTTGAATAGAATATTTTTACTTTTTCTATTATAGATAATTTTGTGTCTCCCAAGGTTATAGAAATGGCATTCGCCACGCCAGGTATAGATTCATATTCAGTTTTTAGGTTTATAAGCATTATTCGCTCGTTTTTGTTTCCTCGGCCTGCAGGAAAAGTCGGTTGGCCTACAATATATGCAGATACAGTATGTCCTTTAGAATCGTTTTTTGAATCAGTTGAGCATCCATTCATTATGACAGTAATTATAATAAAGTGAATAAATGTTTTTGAAATCATCATCATTAGTTTTGTTCTCATTAATAGTTGGGCGGTCTATAACAGAATTCGGAAACACAAATGCCTGAATCTTAATCGGTAATTCAAGAGTCGATATATGTGCTGTTTAAAACGATGGGTAGATTCTATTATGAAAGGATCTGATGAAATGGTGGGTGTTTAATAAAGCAAATGAAAGGATGCTCGCGGTTCTCCTAAATGAGTCAAAATATCAATTGTCGTTTAACAACGGAGGAGAGCTTCCGTATGTTGATATGGTAGAATCTCATTTAATTTGTAAGAACCGCGAGCGATGTAGCATTAATTATTTCATACCTTATTTACTCATTGCTTTGAATTCTCTGTAAAAGCGAATTTCACTTTTATTTTGAAATGTTCTCCAACTATCTATACATTAGGATTTAACGATATTACTTTATCAGAAATTTATTCGTCATTCCCCAATTTGTGTCTTTTTAGTATTTCAAGTACGGTATCAATTTAAACAAAAATTATAACACACGTGTATTTTATTTTCATTACCCTAAATATAATTTAAAGAATTTGCATACTTTATAATAAAATATTCTTCATAGATCTATGAAATTTAATTGATTAATAATTTGATAATAATCCTCTATAAGCTATAAAAATTATACCTACCAAAATTTTACTAATGAATGGATGAATAATTTTTTAAATAGATGTTGCAACTCACGTTTCTCAGTGTTTATGTTTCTATCGTTGATTAACATACGTTTGTGCGAATAAATGGTATTGAAATCAATTAAAATAGTAGTGATTGTCTCAGGCGAATAGTGGAGAGATAAATTCTTTAATAAAACCAAAAGAGGAAATATATGAGAGCTAAACACATTTTAAAGGTTGCTGCATTTTATTTAATGCTTACAGCCGGTTTTGTGATGGCCCAGGCTACAGGTACCATTTATGGTAATGTGGCATCTAAAGATGGGGCGCCGTTACCGGGCGCGAACATTATTGTTGTTGGAACGGCATATGGTAGTACATCAGACAACAATGGGTTTTACGAAATTAAAATTGCTTCCGGTACCTATTCAGTGCGTGCTGAATATATCGGATTCGAAAGTAGCACTGTAGAAAATATTGCAGTTGCTAGTGGAAAAACAACTCAAGCTGACTTTTCATTGGCTACATCTGCTCTTGCAGGTGAAGAAGTCGTGGTCACAGCATTGGGTATTAAACAAAAAACGAAAGCATTGGGATTTTCCCTCACCGAAGTTAAAGGTGAAGAACTCTCCTTGATTAAAGAGCCCAATGCCATTGAAGCCCTTCAGGGCAAAGTGGCTGGCGTAAACGTTACGACAAATGCTACTGGTGGTGCTGGAACTAGTCGGGTGATCATCCGCGGTAACAGTTCACTAACGGGTGACAATCAGCCTTTATATATTATCGATGGGATCCCTATTGGGAATAGAAACGAAGGGTCGGCCGGTATGTGGGGTGGCGCCGATGGTGGTGATGGAATATCCAGTATTAACGCAGATGATATTGAATCTGTTAGTGTACTTAAAGGTGGTGCAGCCTCCGCACTTTATGGCTCTCGCGCAGCCAATGGTGTCATTATTATTAATACAAAGACAGGAAAAGGCCAGACTGGTTTGGGCCTTGAGTATTCCAATTCAACAACATACAGAAGCCTTGATGAGAGTCTATTGGATTACCAAAATACATATGGCTCAGGTGAAAAAGGTTTGAAGCCCTCGACTCAAGCTGAAGCACTTGACAATATCGGAGGCGCATGGGGCGCCAAAATGGATGGCTCCAGTGCTACCCAATGGGATGGATCATCCGCACCGTACAGCAGTCATAATAATCTGAGCTCATTTTACCGAACTGGTAAAACAGCAATAAATTCAGTAGCGCTATCCAATGGTGGTGACAAAATGAATTACCGTTTTTCTGCAACCAACTTGGATCATGATGACATTATGCCAGGATCAAGGATGAATCGGAAATCATTTTCTTTGAATGCTGTTTCAAATCATAGTGATAAGATTGAAGTGCAAGTCAATGTTAAATATGTAGATGAGGATGTTCATGGCCGTGTCAGTATGTCTGATTCTCCAAAAAATGCAAACTACTCTGCGGCGACATTTGCCCCAAGCGTAGATGTGACTACAATGACTGGTACCGATGGTGCAGGTATGGGTGAAGATGGCAAAGAATTGCGCATTTCTACGAGCCCATATACAACTAACCCTTATTGGGCTGCCAATCAATTTATCAATACAACAAGAAAACATCGCTTTATTAATTCGGCTTCAGTTCGATACAATGTCTTGGACTGGCTTTATCTAAAAGGCCGTGCAGGACTTGATCACTTTACTATTAATGCCCAGTGGATGACGCCTTATGGTACAGCATATGATGGTAGTGGTGGTATGGGTGAAACAGAAAAAAGACTTTCTATTTTAGACATGGATTTCATGGTTGGCGTAGAAAAAGATCTTGTTTCTGGATTATCAACCAATTCTTTTATCGGCGTTGCTAAAAATAATGTGCTTGACGAAAGTTTGGGTGTAAGTGGTAGTGGATTTGTATTGCCAGGAATTAATCATGTGAATAACCTTAAAAGTTCAAGTGGTTGGTTTGGTTATAGTGAAAAAGAAGTTGGTTCAGTAACTGGTTCACTTGGGCTATCTTATAACGATATGGTCTATGTGACATCGACAGCTCGAAAAGATTGGTTCTCAACTTTATCTTACCCAGGTAAAGAAGCACCAAACAACGATCTCTATACATCTATTAGTGCCAGTTTGATTCTTTCGGAAATGGTTAGTCTTCCATCAATGGTAGATTTTGCCAAATTACGGATTGCCGTATCGAATGTTGCTGGTGGCGCTAGTAATCCATATGCGCTCTCATTGAGTTATAAGCTTTGGGATACGCAACATCTGGGTCAGATTATGGGTGGTATTAATGGAAGTAATATTCCAAAATTAAACTTGGTGCCATTGAGCAAATCTGAGACTGAGTTTGGTGTTGATGCTAGATTATTTGAAGGCCGATTAAGATTGGATTTGGCTTACTATAAAAACGTAACGACTAATGATATTGTTGGTGTAGGAACTTCACAAACATCCGGTTTTGGAAGTGCCAGTGATAATTTGGGGCAGATTGAAAACTCAGGACTTGAGTATTTAATATCTGGAACTCCAATTCAAACTAAAGATCTCAGCTGGGATATCAGTTTGAATGGTGCCAACAATAAAGGCGTCGTTGTGAAAACAAACGATATTGATGGGAACATTGGTTTGGGAACTCCAAGGACACGGAATGTTGAAATCATTCACATGGTAGGGGAATCCTATGGATTGCTTTATGGGGAGTCATTTAAACGCGCTGATGATGGTTCCATCCTGTATGATGTCGATTCAAATGGTATTCCGAGAGCCAAAAAGGGTGGTTACAAAATTCTTGGGGAAGGTGTTCCACCTATCTCTATTGGGATTTCAAATAACATCCGATACAAGGACTTTAATGTTAGATTTCTTCTTGACGGAAAATTTGGTGCTCAGATCTTTTCTGGTACCAATACAACTGCTTATAGTAGAGGTCTGCATAAAGATACAATGGAAGGTAGAGAATCTGGTCTGAAAGTGTCTGGAACCGATGCAGCCACAGGTGCTAAAGGTGAATGGACAGTTGCTCCTGAGAACTTGAATGTTTATTACGGGCATCTCTCAGGTATTGCAGAAAAGTTTGTTTATGATGCAGATTATCTCAGATTGTCAAGCTTAAGTATTGGGTATAGATTGCCTTCTTCAATGATTGAAAAAACGCCTTTTCAAAGTGCGAGCGTTTCATTCATTGCTAGAAACTTATTCTACCTGAAGAAGTCTGTAGAAAATGTCGCACCTGAAGCAGCTTATAATGCTGGGAATGCTCAAGGCCTTGAATATTATGGCCTTCCTCAGACTAAGAGCTATGGCTTAAGCTTAAACGTGAAATTCTAGGAGAAATAATCATGAAAAAACGAATAATAATTTTGACTGCATTTACACTTTTGGCCACATCTTGTGATGATGGTTTTGCCGAAATGAATGTGAATCCTGCAGCAGCAAGTAATATTGACGTTGGATATAAATTCACATCATTGTTACTGGAAACATCCGCCAACAGGTATGTCGCCTGGCGGGCAAACTTGATCTACGGTTCAACCATGATCCAGCATTTTGCTGCGACCGCGGGCTATTGGACTGGAGATAAGTACACACTGAATGAAGGCTATTCTGCATCATTGATGGACACCTATTACCAGGGATGTGCTAAAGTGGTTCAGGATATTTTAAACCAAATAGATGCAGAAGAAAAACCGGCTGAAATGAAAGCAATTGCACGTATAATGCGTGTATTTATTTTTCATCGGTTAACTGATATGCATGGAAATATTCCTTACAGTGAAGCAGGTAAAGGATACTCAGACGGAATCCTTCAGCCTAAATATGACGCACAGAAAGATATTTATGCGGATATGTTGAAGGAATTGGATGAAGCAGCTTCAGCCCTGAGTTCCGGTACATCCGGATTTGGAAGTCAAGACTTCATGTATAATGGAGATCAAGGTAAATGGAAGAAGTTTGCTTATTCCATGATGCTACGTCTTGGCATGAGAATGTCTAAAGTGGATGCTGCTGGAGCAGAGTCATGGGTTAAAAAAGCAATCGTTGGTGGTGTTATGACTTCCAATGATGATATTGCTTACATTATTCATACCACTGAAAGTGGTCTTAATAAAAATGGCAATGGTGAGGTCTTTTCTGCTGATGGAAATATGCGAATATCTAAAACCTTCATTGATTTCTTAACAGGTGACCCAAGACTAGATGTTTATGCACAACCTGGGGCCGGTGGCCATAAAGGTTTACCGAATGGCTACAGCTCTTCAACCTTGAAAGAAGCCACTGGGGAAGCCAATTTGGACAACTACTCTCAACCAAATAGAGTATCAGGTACAGGTATCACCGGTGAAGATGATCCTATGTTCTTCCAAACATATGCAGAAGTTGAATTACTGCTTGCTGAAGCTGCTGAACGTGGCTGGGGCGATGGTGATGCTGCAGGTCATTACAATAAAGGTGTGACGGCAGCCATGAAATACTTAGCGCTCTATGGTGGTACTGAAATCACAGATGCAGCTATTACAACATACTTGACTGCAAATCCTTATAGTTCTGCCAATGGATTAGAAATGATTGGCAATCAGGTTTGGGCCGCCACATTCTTAAATGAATATGAAGGTTACGCAAACTGGAGAAGAACCGGATTCCCAACATTGACACCAGTCAATTATCCTGGAAATGTGACCAATGGTACCATTCCAAGAAGGATGATTTACGCTACGGGTGAAAAATCAAGGAATACTGCCAACTATGAAGCAGCAGTTGCTGCACAGGGAGCGGATAACCTAACGACTCGTGTATGGTGGGATAAATAGAAGGAACTTTAAAAAGCCTTTACTAAACTCACATCTCCACATATTTTAGTGAGTAAAAAATAAGGGAGGGCATATGCTCTCCCTTATTTTTTTATGAAAGGGTTCCAGCGTACATTATAGAATGATCTTTAGTACAATAATACGCCAGTCGACTTTTTATTTTTTAACTATGTCTACTCTATTTTCTCAAGAAGATAAACTATTTTCTCTTTTATTGCCAGACCGAACTGGAGTGCACTTTGAGAATACTATAGTAGATAAGAAAGAACACAATATTCTTATCTATGCCAATTATTATGGTGGCGCTGGGGTTGGTGTTGGTGATTTTAATAAGGATGGTTTAGTTGACCTTTATTTTGCCGGCAACCTCGTGTCGGACCAACTATATATCAACAAAGGAGCAATGAAGTTTGATAATATCACTCATAAAGCGGGAATCATTGATGATGGTAGTTGGTCTTCTGGTATAACAATTGCCGATGTGAATGGAGATGGATGGGATGACATTTATGTTAGCATAGAACTCTATGATAATGAGCCTGAAAAAAGACGAAACAAATTATATATCAATAATGGTGATTTAACTTTTACTGAAAAGGCGAAAAAGTATGGAATTGATAATCCTGAACGGACACGTCATTCTGTTTTTATGGATTATGATAATGACGGCCTATTGGATTTATATATTCTAAATCAACCGCCAAACCCGGGAAGTTACTCCGAACATTTCGGTACAAAACTACTCCGTCAAAAATATGCTTCTGTTCTTTATAAAAATGTGAATAATACCCATTTTATAGATGTTACTATAGAAGCCAAACTTCTCCAAACGGGATTTCCCAATGCGGTTACTGCCAGTGATCTCAATAATGATGGTTGGACCGATCTTTATGTTTCCCACGATTTCTATGCTCCAGATCAATTGTATATCAATAACAAAGATGGCAGTTTTTCTAATATTACAAATAAGGCATTAAGGCATATGTCATATTACAGTATGGGTGTGGATGCTGTTGATATTAATAATGATGGTTTTCTTGATCCGATGATCGTGGATATGGTAGCTGAAGATAACTTTAGGTTGAAATCCAACATGAGTGGTATGAATCCAAAAATATTCTGGGATGTGGTTAATAACGGTGGCCATTACCAATATATGTTCAATACTCTTCAATTAAATAATGGTGATTTGACTTTTAGTGAGATTGCACAGTTGACTGGTACTGCTTCTACAGATTGGAGTTGGTCCAACCTCATGGCCGATTTTGACAATGACGGTCAAAAGGATATTTATATTACTAATGGGTTGCTTCGGGATATCCGTAATACAGATGCATCCAAAGCTGTGGGTGAGTATATCACTAATTTTTCAAATGATTATGTAAATCAACATCCTAACCAGGGCGACATTGAACTATTTGATATACTTGATTTGGATAAAACATTATCCTTATTACCATCCCAAAAGATTGGTAACTATGCATACAAAAATAATGGAGACTTAAAATTTTCTAATGTTTCAAAATCTTGGGGATTGGATCATGAATCATTTTCAAACGGTTCTGCCTATGCGGACTTGGATAATGACGGAGATTTGGATTTAATCGTTAATAATATAAATGAAAAAGCATTTATATATGAAAATAACAGTGACCGACTTGAGAATCATTATGTGCGAATTAAGTTAAAGGATGATGGCGTTTTATTTGGAACAAAAGTTAAGATCGAAGCCAGCGGAAAAACGCAATTTGTCGAGACAACTAATGTTCGCGGTATGTATTCCACCAGTGAACAAGTGGTTCATTTTGGATTAGGAAAAACAAAAACGGTTGATCAAATAACAATCACATGGCCGGACAACAGTCTAACCATCCTTTCGAATATTAAAGGAGATCAAATACTTACCATTGATAAGAATAAATCAAATCGAATTGAAAAACCGGAAGATACCGTTTTATTAAATCCTATTTTTCGTGAAGTTGTCAATTTAGGAATTGATTTTCAACATATTGAAAATGAATTTGACGATTATAAAAAACAAATTCTTCTTCCCCATAAAATGTCTCAATTCGGTCCTGGGATGGCTGTTGGAGATGTGAATGGTGATGGGAAAGATGATGTTTATATTGGTGGTGCAATGGGAGAATCGGGAAAACTATTTTTGCAGTTTACAAATGGTAGTTTTAGAAGGTCAAACTCTAACCCATGGTCAAAGGATAAAGTGCATGAAGATATTGATGCGGCATTTTTTGATATAGATAATGACGGTGACAAAGATCTTTATGTGGTCAGCGGTGGTAATTCAAAACCTGGAATCTCAGCAATATATCAGGACCGTATTTATATAAATAACGGAAAAGGACATTTCACCAAATCATTCACTCATTTGCCTAGTATTGGTATTAGCGGATCCAAAGTGAGGGCCAGCGATTATAACGGTGATGGGGATATGGATGTATTTATCGGCGGCCGTCATTTACCTCATGAATATCCTCGTCCAACATCGAGTTTACTTCTTGAAAATAATAATGGTCAATTGGAAGATGTGACAAATCAAAAAGCAAACGGTTTAAATAATATTGGTATGGTCACAGATGCTATATGGATTGATTACGATTCAGACGGGGACGATGATCTTATTGTTGTGGGTGAATGGATGCCCATCACCGTATTCCAAAATCGAGATGGTATTTTGTTAAAACTAGATTCTCCTCCAGGATTTGAGAATTCCGATGGTTGGTGGTTCTCAATTGAAAAAGGCGATTTCGATAATGACGGAGATGATGATTTTATTGCTGGGAATCTCGGGTTGAACTATAAATACAAGACAACCGTTTCTGAACCTTTCGATGTTCATTATTATGATTTTGATGAAAATGGCAGTAAAGATGTGGTGTTGGGTTATTATAATTTTGGTGAAAAATATCCACTCCGAGGATTTTCATGTTCATCTAATCAAATCCCCCAGCTTAAAACCCAAATTGGTCAATATGACCTTTTTGCATCAATGAGTTTGAATGACGTTTATGGCACAATAAATTTAGAGCAAGCACTTCACTATGAAGCTTATACATTCGCCAGTTCCTATATTGAAAATTTAGGGAATGGTACATTTAAAATGCACGCCTTGCCAGTAGCGGCCCAGTTTTCAAATATTAATGATATTATTGTAGAAGACTTTAATCGTGACGGATTTCTGGATGCACTTATTGCAGGAAATTTATTTGTATCTGAAATTGAAACACCACGTAATGATGCAGGGAATGGATTGTTATTATTAGGAGACGGTACCGGTAAGTTCGACTCTATAAATGCAAAAGAGAGTGGTTTTTTTACACCGGGAGATGTGAAATCATTGGAATTGGCTTTAACCGGTAATAAAGCAATTATCATTGTGGGAAATAATAATGACCATCTTCAGATGTTTCATTTTAATAAATAATTGAGTATAATGAATTACAAAAGATTACTACGATTTAATATATTATTGGTATTCATATTATTTTCAGGATGTAGCGATAAAATGGAGATTACGGAAGATTTAATTGATATTTATCAGGTTGATACATCCTTTAAGCGTGTAGGATATTTGCCCCAATATCGTTTTTATTTAGCCGATAAAATTGAGTTTAAGAAGGTTAATTACCTCATGTTGGCATTTGGGAATTTTAATAAGGATGGTTCTTTTTCTTTTAACGGTAATGCAGACATTCAGTCAATCGTATCCAAAATCAAAGAATCAAATATAAAAATAATGTTATCCATCGGAGGGGGAGGTTTTTCTGATGAGAAAGAAAATATTTGGGTAGACCATCTTTCCGAAAAGAAAAGAACCGGTAGTATTAAAGCAATGATGGATTATATTGAAAAATACAATCTAGATGGAATTGATGTGGATTTGGAAGGGGCTCTCATCTCAAAACTGGGCTCCAACTACAATACCTTTGTAAGTGAATTAAAAGACCATCTTCATGCAAAAGGGAAAGCCATAACTGCAGCTTTACCATCAACACGATCACGAAATAATATTACACAGGAAACATTGGAATCATTTGATTTTATTAATGTGATGATCTACGATGAAACGGGACCATGGAATCCATCAAAACCGGGACAGCATTCTTCCTATAACCTCGCTGAAAGGTCATTGAATTTCTGGGTAAATACAAAAGGAATTCGCAAAGAAAAGATTATTCTAGGAATGCCCTTTTACGGACACAATTTTGACCCAAGTAACATTGAAAGTTTAACATTTAGTGATATAATTAAAGAGAAACCAGAGTACGCGTATTTAAACCAAAAGGACGAGATATATTATAATGGTATTCATATGGTCGCCCATAAGAGCCAATTGGCATTGAAAAAAGCAGGTGGTATTATGATCTGGGAATTGGGGCAGGATGATTTTTCTGCACTGTCTTTACTGAAATCAGTTGATCAATCCTTGGTAGCAGGAGATTGTGTAAATGATTCCGTTGGCACTTATTATCTGGATAATGATCAGGACGGGTTTGGTGATATATATAATCCATTCCAAGCGTGCAATCAGCCCTCCGGATATGAGATTAGCAGTTCAGATTGTAATGATTCTAATGCTGCCATTTATCCTGGCGCTACGGAAATAATTGACAATGCAGATAATGATTGTGATGGTGACATTGATGAATAAAATAATCTTGGGACAAGTGATGACTCGAAAAGTATTAAATATTTTTCTCTTATTTATTTGTTCCAGATTGTTGGCTGATCATCAGCCGGAATTCTCTACTGCTGGGTTTTTCCAATTAGATGATACTGGACGAGAGGTCTTTTCTATGAATGTGGCTTGGCGGTTTCACAAAGGGGAATCAGCCGGGGCAAGTAATTTGGATTTTAATGATAAGGACTGGCCGGTCATTTCTATTCCCCATGGTATAGAATATTTACCTACAGAAGCCAGTGGAAGTGTCAATTACCAGGGAGAAGTATGGTATCGAAAGCATTTTACCCCAGATATAAAATTGAAAGGAAAAAAGATATTTCTCCACTTTGAAGCGATTATGGGGAAATCCAGAATTTGGGTGAATGGCGAATTACTTAAGGAGAATTTCGGGGGTTTCCTTCCCATTGTTGTTGATGTCGGGGATTATCTGAATTGGGGAAGTGAAAATGTTATTGCGGTGTGGGCTGACAATGGTGATGATCCTCTTTACCCTCCGGGGAAGGCACAATCTGCATTGGACTTTGCGTATTTTGGTGGTATCTACCGTGACTGTTGGATGGTGACACATAATAAAGTTTATATCACAAATCCTAACTTCGAAGATGCAGTAGCAGGAGGAGGTTTATTGATTGCATATCCTCAAGTTTCCAACCAAAAATCGGAAATAATGCTACGTATTCATCTTCGAAATGAAGGTATAAAGAATTATGAAGGATCAATTCATTATGAATTATTGAGTGAAAGTGGCCAAAGTGTTTTGTCTGTGAATCAAGATATAAAACTACAAAAGCAAAATACAGGCACATTTGAAAAACATGTTTTAGTAGAAAACCCCCAATTATGGTCACCCGAATCGCCCAATCTCTACAAACTGAAGGTCATTATCAAAGATGTGAAAGGAAGAGTGGTAGATGGGTACTCTCGCCGCATAGGAATTAGAAGTTTTGAATTTAAAGGAAAAGATGGTTTTTGGCTGAATGGTAAACCTTATAAAAAACCGTTGATTGGTGCCAATCGTCATCAAGATTTCGCCCTTGTAGGAAACGCTGTTCCAAACAATACCCATTGGCGTGATGCTAAAAAACTTAGAGATGTAGGATTAAAAGTAATACGAAATGCACATTATCCGCAGGATCCGGCTTTCATGGATGCCTGTGATGAATTGGGATTGTTTGTTATTGTTAATACACCAGGATGGCAGTTTTGGAATGAAGCACCGATCTTTGAGAAGCGGGTGTACAATGATATCCGCAATATGGTTCGAAGAGATCGAAACCACCCTTCTGTATGGTTATGGGAACCAATTTTAAATGAAACTTGGTATCCGGATCATTTTGCTAAAAATGCCCGAAAAATTATTGATGAAGAATTTCCCTATCCCAATTCTTATGCTGCTTGTGATGCAGAGGCTAAAGGGAATGAATATTTTCAAATATTATTTGGTCATCCATCCATTGGTGAGGATCGTTGGGCCTTAAAACATTTGGACCCCCAAAAGACTTATTTTACCAGGGAATGGGGGGATAATGTTGATGACTGGAATTCACATAATTCACCTAGTAGGGTAAACATAGAGTGGGGTGAAACACCTATGCTAATTCAAGCCCAGCACTATGCCAAACCAAATTATAAATATACTAGTTATGATGGACTATTTCGTACAACTCCCCAGCATATTGGCGGATCTTTTTGGCATTCATTCGACCACCAAAGAGGATATCATCCCGATCCATTTTACGGCGGAATTATGGATGTATTCCGTCAGCCTAAATATGCCTATTATATGTTCATGTCCCAACGTAATCCCCAAAAAAGTAATGTCTTAGCGGAAACTGGGCCGATGATATTTATTGCCCATGAAATGACACCTTTCTCAGGGAAGGATGTTGTTGTTTATTCTAATTGTGATGAAGTAAAACTCACAGTCTTTAAAAATGGGAATGAGTATATCTATAAGAAAAAAGGATCTCCAATTGGAATGCCAAGTCCTATTATTGTCTTTAAAAACGTTTATGATTTTATGGCCGATAAAGAAAAATCCAGAGCCGGAAAACAGACAGAAGTATTCATGCGGGCAGATGGTTTTATAAATGGTGAAATAGTCGTATCTCATAAGGTATCTCCGGCTAGAAGAGCTGAAAAACTAATCATGTGGATTGATAATGAAAATGTGGATCTCTCCGCTAATGGATCTGATCTAATTGTAATAATTGCCGCCATAGCAGATAAGAATGGAAACATTAAAAGGTTAAATAATTCCTCTATTGAATTTGAGACTGAAGGGGAGGGGAATATTATCGGGGGGGAAATGTTTCTGTCAAATCCCAGCCCTATTCGATGGGGCACTGCACCAGTGTTAATTCAGTCAACGACAAAAGCCGGGAAAATCAAGGTTAAAGCTTCAGTCGTACTTGAAGGAATAAATACACCCACCAGCACTGAACTCGTTTTTGAAAGTATCCCGGCCAAAATTGATATGGTTTTTAGTGATACAGAGTCAAAGGCAAGTTCTGTAATTTCTATAAAACAAGCAGTCTCGCCTAGTGTGTCCGATGGCAAGTTGAGGCAGGAAATTGAAAAAAGAACTCAACGCTATAAAATTGAAAGAAGTTGAACGGCAACAGAAGGCTTTTGGTGAGAAAAAGAAAAATTAATCGATTATTATTTCGTCAATAAATATCCAAGCTGGTCCACCGGCACCGTGGTGCCAATCGGGACATGTTTCAATATTTATGGCTTTTATTTTTATATAACGAATATTCTTGTCAACAGTTTGTCTGAATTCATGAATCACTGGATCGTCCGTTCTTAAAGGAATTTCATGAGAGACATTTCCTAAGTCCTCATAAGTATCGCCATCATTCGATACGGCGAAAGTCACATGGTTAGGGAGCCAAATCCAACTTCCCACATTTTGAAGAAAACTAGTAGATATGGAATTAATTGGGCGAACTTGTCCCAAATCAATAACGGCTTCAAAATTATCCTTTTCCCATCCTTGCCATGCACCCCATGAATGCTTCTGCCCTCGAATTGTATCAAACAATCCCGTGTGTCCGCCGGCGGTGTACTGTTTGTTATATGGGATTTTATATTTTATAGAGGGTTTGTAAGGAATTTTCCTGAATGAGACTGCCTCTACATTACTATTAATACCATTGGAATTCACGGCCACAGTTTTGATTACAGTACTATTTATTAACTTAATCGGAGAAATGTATAGTTGTGAATTCTCAGTAGGATTAATTCCATCTAAAGTGAAATGAATTTGATTATTATTAATGGTAGATAATGTAACTGTCAATGAATCAATAAACGCCCGGGCTGCGGCTACGATGACAGGATTTTGAGGTAGCTCCTTTTTAACTGATGAGGACGGACGGTCGCTTATATTCGACGCCCATTCTTTATTCGGTTCATTCCCCATTATGAATTTCAATTCATCACCGGAAGTAATTTGGCCATGGGTGATATATGATTTAGAAAAAGCCTTCCCATTTATAGCGGCTGATTGAACATACCGATTATCCGAAGACGTATTTGGTGCTTTAATGGTGAAGGTTTTCCCATTTTCCTGATAAATGGATATTTCATCAAAAATAGGTGTACCAAGAGCATAAATATCTTGCCCTGGTGTAACGGGATAAAAGCCCATGGCTGAGAATACGTACCAAGCTGACATTTGTCCGCAATCCTCATTTCCGCAAAGACCCACGCGGTTGGGAAGGTACATTTCATCCATGATCTGTCTCGTTCGATTTTGGGTTTTCCATGGTTGGCCAACATAATTGTAAAGATAAGCGAAATTATGGCTGGGTTCGTTCCCGTGGGCATATTGGCCAATTAGCCCAGTAATATCTGGAATATCTCGTCCAGTTAGGTCCGATTCGGTGGTGAATAAATCATCGAGGCGTGAGGCGAAAATAGATGCGCCACCCATGGTATTAATCATACCATTAATATCCTGAGGGACAAAAAATGAATATTGCCAACTGTTGGCTTCTGTATAATTTGCCGTAACCTCTTTGGGATCAAAAGGGGTAAGCCATTGACTGAATTTCCTACCTCGCATAAAACCTGTGTCCTGATTGAACAGGTTCAGATAATTTTTACTGCGGCGGTAAAATTGATCGGCAATTTCTTTTTGGTTCAAGGAATCGGCAAGGACAGCAATGCACCAGTCATCATATGCGTATTCAAGGGTAATTGACACCGATTCATTTTCTTTTTCGATGGGGATATATCCTTTTTCTTTATAACTATCCAATCCCTCGTGGTTACCCATGGCACTTTCCACCATAGCCTTGAGGGCATAATCCACATCAAAATCCCGTAATCCTTTTACATATGCATCGGTAATAACAGGAATGGAATGGTAGCCGATCATTGTACCCGTTTCATTACCGGCCAATTCCCAAACGGGCAGGAGGTCACCTTCTTTTTCTTTGGAAATCAATGTTCGTATAAGATCCTGGGCCAAAGTTGGTTTTAACAGAGTAAACAGGGGATGGGCGGCGCGAAATGTATCCCAGAGGGAAAAGACTGTGTACATATTTGAACCGGATTCTGTTGTGTGAATATTTAGATCTGCGCCGCGGTAGCGGCCGTCCACATCAGAAAAAATATTAGGTGCTATGAAGGCATGGTAAATGGCTGTATAAAAATTGGTTTTCTCAGCTTCAGTACCGCCTTTTACTGTAACGAGAGAGAGTTCTTTTTCCCAAGCATCTGAAGCTTTTTGGCGGATGGCATCAAAATTCCAACTTGTTGATTCAGATTCAAGGTTCTGACGGGCCCCATTTTCATCCACTGCTGAAATTCCTACTTTTACAAGGATAGTTTCGTCCGTTGCTGTCCCAAAAGTAAATACTCCTTTTACATTTTTACCATTAATCATTTTCTTATCGATGAAGCTATCATTTAATGCCAATTGACTGCTTTGAAATGGTTTTGAAAATTGTGCTACAAAATATAAATGTTGATCCCTAGCCCAGCCATTGGATCTGCGGTAGCCGGTAATCTCATTATCCCCTATTATCTTAAGATATGAATCGGTGACGCGGTCTCCCAAGCCATGTTTCAAATCGAAAATAATATGGGATGCGTTGGATTTAGGAAAGGTATAACGATGGAATCCTGTGCGAGTGGTAGCTGTTAATTCAGCGCGAATTTTATAGTCATCCAATGTTACGGCGTAATATCCCGGTTCAGCTTCTTCAGTCTCATGGCGAAATGCTGACCGGTATCCCGTGGTGGAATTTGCCTCATCACCAGGATTAATCTGGATATCACCTATTGTAGGCATGACAAGGATATCTCCATAATCAATGGCGCCGGTTCCGCTCAAATGGGTATGGCTGAAGCCAAGAATGGTTGGGTTATCCGTATGGTAACCGGAGCAGTTGGCCCAGCCTCTATCTCGAGTGTCAGGACTAAGTTGAACCATTCCAAAAGGTAGCGTTGCCCCGGGAAAGGTGTGTCCTGTTCCCGCCGTCCCAATAAAGGGATCTACAAATTTTGTGAGATTTTCAGACGAATTTTGACAGGAAATAAAAAACAAAAGTGATAAAGAAACGAGTATGTTTTTTAACCATTTATGGCAGAGAATTGATTTCATTTTTAAATACTTTAATGGAAGGTTAATGAGGCGCATGAGTTTACTAAATAATACACGTGTACATCCTCGAGAAAAATGCTTCATAACTTATGAAAAATGTGGGAATTATCCCACGATTTAGTGTTTAAAATTTCCCATGGTTTGTGTGCCAATTCACCTCAATAAACAAATTTGAATAATTATTATGGTTAATGGTAAACTCTAGGCGTCTTTTCTGACTAATATTTCGGAGTAACTATTGAAAAAATTTGATTTTAGTGGGATTGTTTTTCTTACACTATTCGCGTGTGCATTTTTGTTGGGAGATATATTCCAAACACCTCAAAATGTGGGGCGTCCTCTCAATCAACCGATGGAAGAAGGTGGCGAAGGTGGCCCCAATGCTCGTCTACAATTTGAATGGTTGAGACTTAAAAGTCCAATTACCAATGAAATCCCAGATGGAATCGAGCAGCGAGCTCTAACATTTGCAAAATCTTTACCGAAAGGTAATAGTTTACCCGGACGCCTTATGCGATCCTCGGCTGGACAAGCCGATCTCGAGTGGATTTTACGTGGTCCTTACAACGTTGGTGGTCGCACTCGCGGTGTAGTTATTGATAAAATGGATCCAAATACAATTTTGGCCGGGGGTATTTCCGGCGGAATATGGCGATCGGAAGATGGTGGTCAAACATGGAAGAAAATGACCAAACATCACCAACTTCATAGTATTTCCTCCATCACCCAGGATCCCAGAGATGGGAAAACCAATATCTGGTATGCTACGACTGGAGAATTAAGAGGAAACTCAGCCGGTGCTCGTGGTGCACCATTTCGGGGAGATGGCATTTATAAATCAATTGATAACGGATATAATTGGGAATTGATTTCCTCAACCTCAACCAGTACGCCTGAATCATTCGATAATAATCTCAATTATTCCTGGCGGATAAAAGTGCATCCTACCACTGGTTATGTATTTACTGCATCTTTTGGAACTATTTATAAAAGTAAAGATGAAGGGGTAACATGGTCTGTAATCCTCGGTGGTGGCGAAGATCGCTATACTGATTTAACGATGACGAGTAAAGGCTTGATAATTGCAGTATTGGGAGATGAAGAGTCAGATGGCCCAATCATGCGATCAGAAGATGGGGAAACTTGGACCAATATTACGCCGACTAATTTCCCAGCTTCTTTTAATCGAATGGTTGTAGATATATCTGAGTCGAATGATTCGATCGCTTATTTTGTCGCCAATACCAATGATAGCCATGTCTTTTGGAAGTACAAATTTATTTCTGGGGATGGTTCTGGTACCGGTGGCAGTTGGGAAGATCGTAGCCAGAATCTTCCCAGTGATTATGATTCTCAATCGGGATATGATATTCATGTACGTGTAAGCCCGGATGATTCAAGTATGGTTTATTTTGGTGGTACAAATTTATACTACACAACGGATGGGTTAGAAACTTCCGGGAAAAAATATAAATTTGGTGGTTATAGTACAGAAAATCATCACCCGGACCAACATGATGTCATTTTATTTAAAGATGATCCTTATAAAGTATTATCGGCTAGTGATGGTGGGTTACATCTAATGGACGATCATACAGCGTGGGATAAAAATTGGGTATCTTTAAATAATGGGTATGTCACAACACAATTTTATACCATTGGAATTGATCGCTCTGGACGATATCCCGCATTAGTAATGGGTGGTACTCAAGATAATGGTACTTGGGAGACGACGAGCTCAGATTCTGTGAAGGCTTGGAATGATGTGAGTGGAGGCGATGGTGCTTATTGTTCAGTTATTGATTATGGGAGTGCCTATATAATGTCATCCCAAAGAGGGCATACTCTGATAAAGGATTGGTCTAATCCATTTGATTGGTCTTTTGGTGAAGGAAAATATAACAATTATTCTTGGGCCTATTTAAATCCTCCCGGTTTTGATAGAGAAAATGATGCGCTTTTCATTAATCCATTTTATTCCGATCCTTTAAATGATCATATCTTATATTATTCTGGCGGAAAATATGTATACCGTAATAACGATGTTTATTTCAATGAAACAAACTATAAACGTCCTGAAGGCGGCGGAAGTTATGAAGGCGTGAATTGGGAAAAATTGAACGGAACATCTGCTATAGGGAGTATCAGTGCATTCGGCGCCAGCGTAAATCAGCCTGCCCACCGATTATACTATGGTACATCCTCGGGCTATCTATATAAACTTGAAGATGCTCATGAGAAAGAAAAAGTGGTCGAGATTCAAAATAATATTAGTGGTTCTGGCTATGTGAGCGGAATTTCGGTTGACCCATATAATGGCAATAAGGTCATGGTCAGTTTTTCAAGTTATGAAACAAGAAGTATCCATTATTCAAATAATGGCGGCGAATCCTGGACAGATGTAAGTGGAAACTTAGAAGAGAATACCAGTGGAGGTGGGGATGGGCCATCTGTTCGATCCGTGTTAATCTTTCCTATTAAAGGTGGGTATAAATATTTTGCTGCAACCAGTACGGGACTTTATTCTACATCTAATTTGGATGGAACCAGTACGGTCTGGAAACAGGAAGGTGCTGAAAGTATTGGGAATGTAGTTGTTGATAAAGTAATTGGTCGTGCTGTCGATGGATATTTAGCAATTGCCACACATGGAAACGGGATATATACAGCTTGGGTTGATCGTGATCAATTGGCAGTGGATGATTCTAATCTTCC
>JABGTK010000111.1 GCA_018647265.1 Candidatus Neomarinimicrobiota bacterium
CAAGATGCGGATGTGGCACGGTCCATGATGGTTTCGTATAAAGAGACCCTTACGAGCGTATCAGATAATATAGTCAATGGATGTATTTCAGGAGAAATTACTCTGGGCGATGAATCAAAAACAGTATCTTTGGCGCTTTATGCTCGTTATTTAAAACGAATTGGGGCTCATTTAAAAAATATCACTACTGTTCTCGTTAACCCCTTTGATGCTGTCGGCTATAAACAATAATGAAAAAATGTATTTGGCTATATCTTTCTTCTTTCGGGATTGTGTTCTGAGTTCAGTGTCCAGGAAAACTCAAATGAAGGAGCCGGTTACAAGCTGTAGGCAGGCATACCGCACCTTATTAGTGGATCTTGTATAATTCTCTGTATTTTAGTAGATATGGAAAGATAGGCCCTGTTTACCTTAAGTGGTGCAGGGCTTTTCTTTTTCAGTTAGCAACGTTTTGGAGGGATGTGATCTCAAAACACTTGTTAAGCATAATTTAAAAAGGAGCAATATCTACGATAAAGTACCCTATAAAATTAACCTGTCTATTTCTCATATCCTTTGAGGACTTGACAATAATCTATTGTTCCAAAATAAGATTAACAATTTGAACAATATCTAAAACATTAATGGATCCATCATTATTTACATCTGCAAATGAATTGTAATCATCATCTAATACAATGGATACAGTGAGAACAACATCTAAAACATCTATAATGCCATCATTATTAACATCACCTGGGATTCCAGTTGTGGTTCCAGAATAAACATATGCTGAACCAGTGTGACTTTCAGTATAGCCCTTTGCTCCAACAACAGTAACATCTCCATCAATGGCAACAGAAGCTCCAAACAGGTCGAATTCTGCTCCATCACTAGCAAGAAGTTGATGTATTTCTTCACCAGTGTGCGCATTGTAAAAATAGGCAGACCCTGAATCGAAGCCGCTGTCGTCATCCTCCTGAGAGCCGATAGCGACCACCCCGTTGTCGATTGATATGGAGATGCCGAAATGGTCCCGGTCCCAGACTTCATCGGGGAAGATAAACTGGTGCTGCTCTCCCGTTGAGGCATCAAAAATATAGGCAGCTCCAGAGAAATCCCATACAACGCTCCTGGATGGAGCTCCCACGGCCACAAGACCATTATCAATATCGACAGCATCAGCGAAATGCCCGCCCAGATCTCCATTTAAATTCAAAATATCCGGTTGAAATTCGTTGAGTTGATTCCCTGTTGATACATCAAACAGATGGGCTTTGGCATAGATAAAGCCTTCATTAAGGTCAAAGAAAGTACGCGCTCCGATTACAACTAGTCCGTCGTCCATTGCGATAGATACACCAAAGGTTTGATAGTTATTGCCAGTAGGTGGTAATAGCTTGTCCAATTGATTCCCTGTTGTCGCATCAAAAAGATACGCTGCTCCGGAACCATCGCCATGCTCATCAGCTCGCCAAGCTCCAACAGCAACAATGTCATTATCGATGGCGATTGAGTTTCCGAACTCGTCGTTTGGCTCTGCGTCATTAGGCGTAAGCTTAAAGAGCTGATTACCCGTGGATGCATCAAAAAGATATGCAGCACCTGCGTTTGTGCCATTTTCGTCATCTGCCCTAGCCCCCACTGCCACAATGCCATTGTTTATGGCTATAGAAAAACCGAATTCAGCACCCTCTACACCGTCTAACGGAAGGAGTTTTACGATTTGCTCACCTGTGGAAACATCAAATAGATATGCGGAACCGGAATTGGTCCCGTTGTCATCATCGAAAGGTGCACCAATAGCAGCAACGCCGTTGTCCAATGAAATGGAGTGGCCGAATTCATCACCAGATGCGCTATCAGTAGCAGTTAATTGAATATCTTCATAAATTGTATCACCCCTTATTGGATTAAAGGCAACACAAAAACCAATTAGCAATATCAACGAATAAGTTCTCAGTTTATTTGTTATTTTCATAATAAAAGATCCTTTTCTTTTGTTCCTTTGATTATTAAAGAAAGACGATTAAGAGACTTCAAACCGCCTTACGAATAAACTCACCGGCGAGGTCATTTCTTATTAACACTTCCGCACCTTAACACTTGAACACACCGCCAAAGGTGGAATAAGGGGCTACTAGCCTGTTTGTGTGGTGCGGCACTTTACGTAGTGTTGCCAAGGACAATAGATTCCTAAGTCCAATCCTTTTTATTTAGAAATCAAACTGAAAATTCAATACGATTGAATTTTCTGAATCCCCATCTTCCGGAGCCTTGACTCTAACTGTAGGTGCAATGGTTATGCCTTTTCCAGCAATGTAATGAATACCTGCAATAATCGCCTGAATTCCATCGCTATCTTTTGATGTATCGGCATCATCTTGATCTAATCTGGCCAAGATGGATAATTTATCATTGATTTTATATGTGGCGTATATGCAGAAAATTTGCCCAGACACATCCTCTTGAATTTTTGTGTCAAATTCAAGTCCACCGCGGAAACCGTTTCTGGCATAACCGGTAAATACACCCCACACATTTGTATTTTCTGTAGGAAGTGAATCCTTATCGTAGGGTTCCATTGAAAAACTTAAACCTCCATTAAAACCATCTTTATTGTTCAATTTTGATTCACCATAGACCGCATGGATTGACAACTTTTTATGGGAGTCTGATTCTGCTTTTTTATAGCCGCCGCCATTTGTGATAAGGGCACTGGTAGATACGGGACCAAATGATCGACTCAGGCCAACACCCAGGTCAGCAGATGCAGAATACCCATAGGTGTCCATCGGCATTTTATCAATGAATCGATGCCCCCATGTATTTTCCATGGTTTTGAACATATTCATACCCTGCATGCCTAAAGAGACATCTCCAAAACTTGTTTTCAATTTAACCATCGCCACTTTTAAAAATGCTGTGTATGCGCTACCGCCATCGTTGCTTCCAATATCATAGGTTACTTTGTAAGACACAGGTTCACTAACATCATTAGCTAGGGTCAGATATGCACGTTTCATATTGAACGCGTTTGTACCATTTTCAACTAATTCTGTAGAATGGTTAAAAAAGACAACTCCATTCACATTGCTTTGTGAAAATAAAGCTGTAGAAACCAAATAAATAAAAGTCAAAAGCCTCGTTATATCTTTCATTGTGTCACCTTTTATTTAGGTCGATTTTTTTAAGATGAGAATCCGTAATGAGATCGTGAAATTAAATACATTGTGTTAGAGTTTTGTTAAGGATGTCATTAATACACGGGCACTTCTGGATCAACCTCCAACGACCAAGCATGAATACCGCCTAGAATATTGATGGCATCAATTCCTTGTTGCTGCAAATAAAGAGAAGCTTGTGCCGAACGTATTCCCGAATGACATAATACATAAACAGGCTCATCTTTAGGAATCATTTCTAATTGATAAGGAATTGCCATCATTGGAATGTGCTTAAACCCTTTGATCGATGCCATTATGAGTTCTCTTTCTTCTCGAACATCCAATAATGTAAATTTTTTATTATTGTCTAAAACTTGTTTTAATTCTTGTACCGTGATTGATTTCATACCTCAATATATCCAGTTTTATGGGGACCAATATTAGAGAGATCAAATTCATCTCCAACAATGATAAATCCCATTTTTTCATAAAAACCAAAAGCGCTCACTCGAGCATTGCACCATATAATATCTGCATCCGTCTCGTTTTTTAAATAATGAATCGCGCCCTTTAACACTACGGTGCCAAACCCTTTCCCTTGCTCTTTTTTCTCAGTTGCCATGCCCCGTAATCGATATCCTTTTCGAGTTGGTATTGCTTCAAAATATTCTTTATAAACAGAAGCAACACTAACGATATTTCCATTATTTTTAACGATAAAATGAGCTGAGCTCAGGAAATCGTCTTCCGGTAAAATTGAATCTTCAAATGGTAAATTTGGACGTAAAATTTTATGTCGAAGAGGGCGAACTACATTAGATAAAACACGTTCTACTTTAAACATGTATTCCCATCGGGTTGTCTGTGATAATAGATTTGATATTATTTTTCTTACACCATGTCATTGCGGGTTGAGTATTTATTGTCCACAGTATTAAGGGGAGTTTATGGTTTTGACTCATTTCAATAATCTCATCATCTACCAAATCTCCTCGAGGGTGAAAAAAATCCGGATGAATCCAATGGGTTACCCAAAGCCATTCTATATCTTGCAAAATAAAACCAACAGAAACATTGGAATGAAAAATCCGGAAATAAGCTACCACAATCGGGTTAAATGACGAAATCATAAATGGGTGATTTATGGTCTTATTTCGAATTATTTTTCCCAATGATTTTGCGGCTGACATATCAAATAACTTCCTCGTTTTTATTTCAATATTGAGAAATATTTTTTCAGGTATTGTGCTGAGAACTTCAAAAAATGTAGGCATAGATTGTGTATTGTTTCCATGAGAATACACTCCAGTTTTTATAGAATTCAACTCTTTCTCATTTTTTTGGTGAATCCACCCTTGACCGCTTGTCTCTCTTTCTAAATCAAAATTATGAGAGCACATGAGTATCCCATCTTTAGTTTGTATCAAGTCTATCTCGATAGCATCAAACCCATGGTCCACTGCCTCTTTATAAGATGAGATTGTGTTTTCGGGTGAGTGGGTTTTTAAGCCACGATGGGCCATGACTTTTGGTGGATTAGGCCTAAGTCTTGCTCGCCAAAAAAATCGATACCTTACCCCAAGTAAAATAACAAGGATGATGAACAGAGGTAACATTATCCTATTTGGGAGTTAAAATAAGATGGCGAAATAAATGGGCGTTCTTCTCAGAGCGAATAAAATCTTCATTAAACCAAGTCGTTCGATATTTTCCACTATGATACATTTCAGCTTGATCTCTATAATGTGGACTGCTCGGTATTCCTGATTGCCCCGTGGGTAAAATAAATTGGGTCTCATTCATTTTGCTAAAATCCACAATCCGCCGCATAGAAGCCCCGGCTGTTTGGTGATAAGGTTTATTAAATGAATACCCACCAGCATTGGGCGTTTTGTCTGACCCGCCTGATCGATACGGTCCTACATTTAAATTAAATAACTTATCCAATATTTTTACTTTAGATAACATGTGAGGGTGGGTTAA
>JABGTK010000112.1 GCA_018647265.1 Candidatus Neomarinimicrobiota bacterium
AAACTCACCGGCGCCCGTGAGGATGCGTTTCGAAATCCTAATAAAATATACGGCAGGCTGGCCGCTTTGGGGAGTGACTTAACAAGGTATGGGGCGGACTTTCGTCCTACCAATCAACAAGTTGAAGTATATAAAATATTATCTGATCGGCTTAATAAACAACAAGCCGCATTTAAATTATTGCTTGAGGACTATTATTGGAATGCGGAGAAAAAATAGAAACAATGTTATTAACCGGGGTACTTTTTTAAATCCCGATAGAAATTCTCGTGCGATCCAATCATAATCAATGTTCGCGTTTCCGGGTCATATGTATTGGCTAATAAAAACAAGTCTGTTTTTATTTTAAATTTGTGAACAAACACTTCTGATAAAGCACCATGTTTTCTATTCCCAATCGTCGGATCAATCACAATGGCCTTTATCTCCCGATCGAGTTCTTTTTTGTGATGTTTAAAAAGTTTTTTTGACTGCCGTTTGAATAAAGGCGTCTGAAAGACTTTAATCTTCGGATTCGCCAAAATGATATTCTTCCAGTTCTCCATTTTGTGCTTGAGCAAGACCCAGCATAATATTTCTGATCATTTCATAGGTTAAGTCTGGATTCTCTACAGCGATTTGACCAATCTTTGCCCAATATTCCACTTGCTTAGGCACGGACCGATGTTCAACCTCGGCCACTGTCCGTGCAGCGGCTACCAGATCTTTATTTAGTTTTAATGCTATTTGACTCATAATAATACTCTTTTTAGTTCCCTTATATTAACAACTATAGGTTGTTATATGCAACCTTATACAACCTTTTACCCCTTAATCGCTGTCACAAAATTATCCGGTGTTAAAATAGCAATTTCACTTTTTTTAAAATCTTTTATATTCCTTGTTATTATTGCATCAATTTTACCTTAAGTTATACTTGTTCCCAATATGGGAACTTTTGTAATTTTATAACACTCAAATAATGAGAATTATAGCAATAAAAACATTAAAAGAATTTTGGAAAGAATATCATGACGCTGAGGATTCCCTTAGAGCATGGTATTCAGAAGTAAAAGCGGCAAAATGGAAGACACCAAATGATATTAAAGAGAAATATAGATCGGTCAGTATTATGGCAAATAACAGGGCGGTGTTTAATATTGCAGGGAATAAATACAGATTAATTGTTGCAATTAAATATGAATTCCAAATTGTATATATACGATTTATTGGGACTCATAAACAGTATGATAAAATAAATGCGAAAGAGATTTAGAGATGCCAATTAAACCCATTAAAAATGAAAAAGATTATGAATCAGCATTGCGTCAAGTCGATGAACTGTGGGATTCCAAAATGGGATCTCCCGAAGGAGATATCCTTGAAGTTTTGACAATACTGATTGAAAATTATGAAAAAGAAAATTATAATATATTGCCCCCAAGTCCAATAGATGCAATTGTGTTTCGAATGGAACAACTTGGAATGAAGCAAAAAGATTTAGGTGTTTTAATCGGTGGTCCTAATAGAGCATCAGAATTGTTACATGGGAAAAGAAAATTGACAGTAAAAATGATAAATACGCTGTGTGAAAAATTAAATATACCAGCTGAGTCATTACTGGGATAATATTGAAAATAGTTTAAAAAATGTATAAACGCATAGCTATGTGTCTTTATACAAAATATTTAACTTTGCGTCCCGATAAATGGGGACGCAAGAATTTAATTACTTCCGCCCCAACTTCACCGCCGTACCATAAACCAACAATTCAGCCGTTCCTGATAAAATCATAGATGTTTGAAAGCGGACACCCACCACTGCATCAGCACCAAGTTCTTTCGCTTTATCCTTCATCCGCATAAGGGACTGCTCACGGGATTCAGCTAACATTCCTGTGTATTCTTTAATTTCACCGCCGATAATGGTGCGCAGCCCGGCCATTATATCCTGCCCAACATGACGGGCACGAATCGTATTTCCGATTACCGTTCCCAGATGTTCTGTGATATAATATCCCGCAACTGTTTCGGTTGTGGCCACGATCATTTGTCGATTCCTCGGAATGGTTCATCTTTGGCATCATCACGATTTTCTTTAATAAACCGTAATGCCAAAACAACTCCTCCGGCTAAAAGTAAAACAGTTCCCAGCCCAAGGAGGAAATCGCTGAGGATGAAACCGATAATTGCATTAATAAATTTGAGCGCCAGGATTACTGCGCCTGCAATGATTAAATACATTCCGATTTGTTTGGTTTCCATAATCACTCCCAATTTCTTATTTATAATCAGTCAATATTACATATAGAAAATTGTTCCAAAAAGACAATCCTTTCCCATGAAAAAGTGAATTAAATTCCTATCCTAATGCCTGAAACAGATTATTCAGTTCGATCTTTCAAGGGTGGGTATGACGATAACCTCACTTACCTTGTTACCTGCATCCGTACGGGAAACCAATTTCTGGTGGATGCATCCGTGCCCCTAAAACAAATACTGCCCTTTGTGAGCAAAAAAGGCTTAATCGTCCTATTTATCACTCACAGTCATGGCGACCATATTGCATATGTGGATGAATATGTGGACGCCTTTCCCAACCTTGTAACCATGATTTATAAAGATTCGGAAGACAAGGTTAAGTCCACTCTGAAACGTCCAGTGAAGCATGGAGATATTGTAACAGTTGGACAACTGAGTTTAGAGGTGCTTCATACGCCGGGCCATTATCCCGATTCAGTCTGTTATTTATTGGATGAAATTCTATTCACCGGTGATACTCTTTTTGTAGGTCGTACCGGTAGAACTGTCAGTAGCGGCAGTGATACACGCCAGTTATATCGATCGGTTTATGATAAAATTTTGGATTTACCGAAAAACACGATTATTTATCCCGGGCACGATTATGGCCCTAAAATGACCATTTCTATTGATGAGAATATTGCCATCAGTCCACTGCTCAAGGCTGAAGATGAAGATGATTTTGTACAGCGCATGGCGGAATATGAAGATGAGCGCACTTTTGGATCTTAACCCACGGAGGAAATGATGAAACGATATATTACAGGCCTAATCACAGGCGGTTTACTTACTGCCGCTTTATTCACGTTAATTGGGGCGACCCAAGCCCAGGATGACAGCTTGGTGACCATTATGGAAGAACTAGATACTTATGTCCAGGATCAACTTGGCAAGGATAAATCGGCTGGACGTTTCCAGCTTCAATCCTTTCAAATTGAACGGACCCACTGGCATTACATGCTGGATACTGCCACAGGAGAGCTGTATCGCCTGGAGCCCAGTCGCAGCCCGGGAAATGCCAAATGGGTTTTGACGGCAGAATCCAACTTCAATAATAACTGATGAAAAATCTGAATATTAGAAAATGGCTTTTTATTGCAACCCTGAGTATACTTCTAACATCCTGTGACAGGGATAACAAATGCAACAATTGCGGAGATGTTTTTGGTGGGTTTATTTTTATGAAAGTGACTGCTAGCGATATAGCCAAATATGAAGGATTAGCACAGTTGAATGGTATAGATGTTGGCGTTTGCATTCGGGCTTACATCCTTGAAGAAGAACTGAATTTAAATACCGTATCTATAGCTGATGATTGTTGTTGTGAATACTAAATTAATTACACACACATTCTCAACTTCGGAACAACCGACCAAAGCTATCATATTTATCCATGGTTGGACAGGAAATGAGCATGTCTTTGAACCTGTGGCAAAGAGGATGCAGATTGAGAAGGTGAAGTGGTTCTTCCCAAGGGCACCATACGAGTCGGATACAGGAAAGGGATTTACATGGTTCAGCGGTAGTGATGAAAAAGGATGGGACCTAGAAAAAACTTGGATCGGCATGCAGCAACTTTTGACTGATGTTCAATCTGAAGGTTTTTCACCGAAAAATATATTTCTTATGGGCTTTTCTCAAGGTGCCAGTCTTTCAATGGAAATTGCCCTACGTTTACCTTTCGCTCTTGGTGGAATAATTCCCATTGCCGGTTTTATCAAATTCATAGATATTTTAAAAACTGATGCAACTGAACAAAGTAAAGGTACGCCCGTCTTACTTCTCCATGGAAACCGTGATGAAATAATACCATCTAAAGCTAGCGAAAAAGCATTTGATTTTTTTGAAAAGCGCGGCAACCCTGTCCATTTGGAGATCTATAATGCAGGCCATAAAATATCCATGAAAACTGCTCCATTGATTCAAAATTTTATTTCAGGTTCATTAAAGAAGTTCAGTTAAGTTTGGAGCGAATAAAAACAAATTAACCGTGGTGGTTACAATATCAAAGTTTAGGGTATTGTATTTTAAAAAAAGTTGCAGCCAATCATTTTCTTTTTCTATACTTAAAATAACTCCGCCCAAGCGATCCGCTTAAAACCATTGCACCGCCTACAAAAGTCCACGGCCCAATCGTTTCTCCTACGAACAGAAATACCCATATTGGATTTAATACAGGTTCAATCATGCCAATTAAAATGGCATCAATTGCCGGTAAATGTTTTAGGACCAACGTATATAATACATAAGGTATTCCCAGTTGAAATACTCCAAGAAGAGCCAATATCAACCAATCGGAAATCTGTGTATGGGGAATTGCTTTGACTATAAATGGTGTACAAATAAGGGCTGTCACCAAATTCCCCAACAATACAATTTCGAAGGCGGATGATTCCTTTTGTTTGCGGACAATTACTGTAACAAGAGCTAAACAAACGCCCGCCCCCAAGGCCATAATGTTTCCCCAAAATCCGTAGAAGGACAATTCATCCATGAAAAACAATCCCATGCCAAAAAAAATGATAGCCATGGCAAAAATATCAAACTTTGTTACCCGCTCATTCAACATATAATAACCAAAGATGACCACATAAATCGGTGCCGTAAATTCTAGAAAAATCGCATTGGCGGCAGTGGTAAGCTTCATCGATGCCACATACAACATGACCATCCCGCAGTAAGCCAAAGCGCCAATAATGGTTTCCTTATCACGATTAAACTTGGGGCGACGGATATAAATTAGAAAAACAATGGCAGCAACTAAACTTCGGGCGCCGGTAATGGCCACAGGATGCATATCCACAAGTTTGATGAAAACGCCACCAGAACTCCATAGGATTGCCGCCAGAATTAGTATCAAATGGGCGGTAGAAGATTTCAAAAAATTATTGCGTTAAACTTTTTCTTTCATGGATAAAGTTATGGTGAATTTAGCCACTGGCTCATTGCCAAATTTATCCGGAACCGTGGCAATCACCGAAACGGGAAGATTTACACGTTCTCCTGATTGAATCGTTTGTTCCACGGCAGATTCAATCGCTTTTCCTTCATTACAAATGAAATGAACATTTCCTTCGGAGCGCTTATAAAAATCACATTTTAAATCTTTAAAAATAAGAATCACATTGCGCTTCGATTCCCGGATCTTTAACATGGCTGTAAATCCTGTTACCATATCAACACCAACCACCATGGCCCCAATATACATTGATCTAACATGGTTTCTTGTTCGTCTATCCAAGGGCATAAAAAGCGTTACTCCATCCTCTGTTATATTAAAAATTTTCGGACGGCAATAATGGATCAGTCTTACTTTAGTCCATGAAAAATACCATAGATAAAGATTATACTTAAATTGTTCCATCCTTGTTAAAGCCATAATTACTCTGCTTCCCTTTGGGCTCTGATCTTTTTGTTAAGTTCAATCACTTTTTTATTACCCTCGTACCAAGGTGGGAGATTCTCCCAATCGGGAATACCATCATCAATCAAGGTTGAAGTGCTACCTTTCCGAGGAAATCCTTCTACTGGTAAGCCGCCCAAGATTAAACACACCAATTCAGATTCATCATCAGCTTTGAGACAGCGCCGTGCAATTGCATCCACTTTAACAATGTCACCGGGAACTAAGGCAATGTTTTCACCATCGATGTAAATGATACCTTTCCCACCCAAAACTACATACACTTCTTCTTGTTTTTCGTGCTGATGAATAAATGTATATCCTCTACCCGCAGGAATTCGAGCAAAGCCCATAGCTACTCCTTTCAGGTCTAAATCATCCCTTAAAAGATTTAACCAAGGGTCCAGATTCTCAAAATCATAATTGTTCTTTTTGTAATTCATACATTTGTTCCCTTTCTGTTTATTCAGATTTAAAATATTGATTCATGACCCAAGTGATAGACCAATTATGTCCCAGTCGTTTACCGTTGGAAAAAGTTGGTGGAAGCTGAACCACTTTACTTCCCCTAATCTCTATCCGTTGAGGATTCACATCCATATTTTTAAAAGCACCATCCTGTTTATGGTCCGTCCGCCATTGAATCAGATTATTGGTTAATGTCAAATTATCGAAACGAGGATAATCCGGACAGTTTGTTTCCAATCGAGTATGCCCCGCCAAGGGCGCCGCCAATGAATGTATATCCATCGTTACTCTAAATCCATCATCCGCCAAATTTGTAACGATGACTCCGCCATAACTGTGGCCAAACAAATTGATATGTTTGATTTTCTTATTTGTTAAAATGAGTGAATCAATGGCTACCTTGAGTTTCTCGCTGGCGGTGTCGGGACAATTATTCCAGTCCCAACGATAGTAAAAAGTTTGTTGAGCGGATTCAGCCATTTTCCGCAGGGCATAGACCCATTCATAGCCGTTTGAGCCATAACCATGGACGGCAATATAAATAGTGTCATATTTTGCATTTTCAATCTGTACACGATGCAATCCCATGGGTTTTGACTGGAGCGTTTTTCCTGTACTTTTCAATTCCTCACCCATCTGGAGGCCATTATAAGGTATTCCTTCTACGGTATTCTGAGCCCATCCTAGTGAAAGGAATAAAACGAGTAAAAAATATGTGATCGGTTTCATCATGTGGTTTCGGATTGAAAATTCAAATAGAATTTACATTCCATTGGGATCCACGTTAGAAATTATATTCGAAAAATACTGTTAGAAAATTGCCGCCGCCCTGGGTGCGGTTAAACAATTCTAATGATTTGTAAATTCCTGATCGATGTGAATCGGCAATACCAACCGTTAATTGATTCAACTCCGGTCGGCCAATTATATCACCTACGTTCATATCGAAACCGACATTAATATAATTCATCAATTGAGATTGGCGGTCACTCAAACGTGTTGTTTCACGTCCTTCAACATAAGGCACTAACTCTGACCAGGATAACCCTTCCCCAATAAACCATCGAATGGGAAATCCTTTATAATTGGTATTATAATGGGCTGTAAAAAATAGATTGTACTGATTGTGGTTTGGTTGAAACCCATTCTCATTATGGCGGATATATCCGAGACGAATACTCCAGTCTATGGGGTATTCTTTCCAATTTTGGTGAAAAACTCTGCTTAGGTCAATTCCACGAATACCGGTATGATGGTATTCTCGACGAAAATCTCCGTAGGTAAGAATGGCCATAAGTGGCCGGCGTGCTGCATACCCGCCATAAATACGGACAGCCCATGGATTGTTAGACTGGGCATTAATATTATAAAGTTGGGAATTATTTTCCCAAGAAGGGGATAAAAGCGATAAAGATGTAATAACCCATAAAATCATGATATATAGAATTTAGGGGTAATTGAATAAAAAGTGAAATGAATCAGAAACGGTTTGGATTTAACATGGTTGTGTCAAATCCCAAGTCTTCTCCTTTTACAATTTTATCTACTAGATGGCCGGTGATTAGCGATAGGCTGATCCCCAACATTGCATGGCCGGTCGCTGCTATCAAATTTGGATATTGGGTGAAAGGGCCAATGTAAGGCAAACCATCGGCGGAGAGGGGGCGCAACCCAACCCACGGTTCCAATTTTTCAGTCCATGATAATTCGTATTCCGGATAATAATTTTTAACTGCTTTTAACATGGCTTTCATTTTTCGATTGTTTATTTTTTGGTCCGAATCTGTTATAGTCATTGTGCCTCCAAATCGCCAGCTGGACCCTATGGGTGTTGAAGCAATTCTTGCTTCAATCAAAATGGCAGGAAGTATCGGTTTTTTACGGGGCGATTCCATAGTTACGCTGTAACCTTTCCCCGCCATCATTGGCATTTTCAAATTAATTGATTTAATTAGCTTAGATGACATTGACCCTGCAGCTAAAACAAAATGATTTCCTTCCCATTTCCCTTGAGAGGTATTAACTGATACAATTTTACCCTTATCTTGCACAAAGGAAGCGACGGATGTATTGTGGTGAAATTCCACACCCTTTTCTTTAAGATTTTTTTGTATCACCTCCAGAAATTTTACTGGGTTGATGTGGCAATCGAGAGGGTAATGAACACCACCTGAGACTGTTGTTTTCATTCCAGATTCAACAGATTTTACACCTTTGGAATCCATATCTACTGCCACCATATCTAATTCCCGGGCCATGGCAGATACGGCAAATTCTTCCTCTAAAGCTTTCTCACCAGCACATAACATGAGGATGCCATTTAATTCCAATCCAAAATTCATTTCTTGCCCCAATTCTAAATAAAGTGAACGACTGGCCAAACCCAATTCTCGGAAAATTCGCGCCCCTTTTTTTACATGATTAAGGTTTGCTGCCTTTCGGAATTTCCATAGCCATGATAACATTTCTATAGATGGTTTAAATTCAATGGAAAAAGGGCTTTCCGGATCAAGAAGCCATTTGATACCCTGTTTAATAACCCCTGGCGCAGCCAATGGAACGATGTGACTGGGGACAATCATTCCAGCATTTCCCCAGGAACAGGATGATTTTTTATCTGGAGATCCACTATCTAAAACAGTAACGCTATAACCGGAACGATTGAGGTAATAGGCACATGATAATCCCACAGCTCCACCGCCGATTATAATTACATCCGATTTGGTGGACATTTAAATTACTTGAAATCCATGGGCATAAGGATCATCATCATCAATCGTAATGGTGCTGGTACCAGTAATCTTAGCCCACCCTTCTATACTAGGAATAATAGCATCATAATCACCCACTTTTGTAACACCTTCTATTCGGCCCACAAACTGGCTGCCGATAATACTTTCATGAATAAATTTATCTTCTTCATTCAGTTTTCCTTTGGTAGCCCATTGGGCCATTCGGGAGGAAGTTCCTGTGCCGCAAGGGGAACGGTCAATCGCTTTGTCTCCATAAAAAACAGCATTCCGAGCGTTGGAATTTTCTTGAGTTGGCTTGCCCGTCCAAAGGATGTGACTACAGCCATTGATGCGCTCATCTTCCGGATGAACAAATGAATAATACTCATTGATATTGGTTCGAATTTCCCGACTCATTTCCACCAATTCTCCGGCCGTATAATCGGCCATATCTTTGAAATTTTCTTGGGAATCAATAATGGCATAAAAATTTCCGCCATAAGCCACGTCCACTTTAATCATTCCCAATTTTGATGATTCTACTTCAATATCATTAGAATGAAGAAATGATGGCACATTTACGAGTTTTACGGATTTTACTTTGTCACCTTCCATAGTATAGGTCGCCTTAATCTTTCCTGCCGGCGTTTCGAGAATGATTTCACCTTCCTTCTTTGGGGTAACCAGCCCAGATTCAATCAGAATTGTGACAGTACCAATGGTGCCATGACCACACATGGGTAAGCATCCACTAGTTTCGATAAACAAAACTCCAATATCATATTCATCAGAAACGGGATCATATAAAATACTGCCGGACATCATATCATGCCCTCGAGGTTCAAACATAAGTCCCGTGCGAATCCAATCGTATTCATTAAGGAAATGCTCACGTTTATCCAGCATTGTTTTACCTTTTAGATTAGGACCGCCAGATTTCACCAACCGTACGGGATTCCCACAAGTATGGGCATCAATACATTCAAATATGTGTTTAGGCATTTTTTATAGAATTCTTTGTTAGACCAATTCTAAGGCTTTTCGGGTGAATTCTACCAGATAATCTACTAATTCATTCGTAGCAGAAATTGCACCATCTTCATCCCCATCCGCCACAGCACGCATAAGTTTTTCATGGAGGATAGCGGTCCGTTTCAGATCATCATGAATTTTGTAATAGGACCAAAATCGCCGACAGTGAATGTGTAATGGAATGAGTGCTTTGGATGCAAACTCATTACGGCTGGCCCTATCCAGCAATATATCAAATTCATGATCCAATTTGAGGTATGCTTCAATATCGCCATTTTGTGCGGCAACCTCCATCTGTTCTGCCAATCCTCGAAATGTGGACCGTTGTTCTTCTGTCGCTCGGCGGGCAGCCCGGGATGCAATCAACTCATCTAATACTCTCCTGGTTTCCAGGATTGCAAGTTGACGGTTAAAATCAATCTCAGTAATCTTAACCCCCATGCGGGGAATCATTTCTACCAAACCATGGCCAGCCATTTTTTGGAGTGCTTCTCGCAATGGTGTACGACCTAATTCAACCTCCCGTGCTAATTGCCCCTCCGAATAAATTTCACCTGGCGCTAAAGTCAGGTTTACAAGTTTTTCCTCTAATGCCTCATAAGCCAATTGTGATTGAGATAAACTCAAATAGAATCCTTTAGCCATTGATGATCAACCATTCGCCAAATATCTAACGGATTCTTATTTTTCAATTCATCTGGTAACTGTTCATCGGGCCAACTCTGGTAGGCTACAGGGCGGACAAAGCGTTTGATTGCTGCCGTTCCAACTGATGTAAATCGAGAATCGGAGGAAGCGGGATAAGGACCACCGTGTTGCATGGATGGGCATACTTCCACACCAGTAGGCACCCCATTAAATATGATACGTCCCACTTTATTTTCCATCAAGTCAATGGCAGATTTAAATGAAGAGAATTCAGATTCATCTCCAATAATTGACCCTGTTAATTGGCCATCCAATATTTGGAGAATTTCACACAATTCAGTTATATCTTTGCATTTCACCACTAGGCTGTAAGGGCCAAATATTTCTTCTCCTAATTTTGGATTATCCAGAAATGTGTCACCGGAGACAGAAGCTAATGTGGGTCGGCCCCTATTCGGATCATTGGATTTTTCTGCCCGTGTTTCAACCTTTACCCCTTTTTGATTTAATGCTGATTCCAATTCTGAATAAAAAGAATTGGCAATTTTATCACTAAGCATTACACCACCATCAATACCACTTAAGGATTGTCCCAGTTCTCCCATAAAAGTATCTAATGAATCACCTTCGAGCGCCAAGATTAATCCCGGGTTAGTGCAGAATTGTCCCACCCCCATGGTAATGGATCCCGCCATGAGTCCCGCCGTTTGGCTGTTTAGAGCACTCGGTAATAGCAGAACTGGATTTATGCTACCCATTTCCGCAAAAAATGGAATAGGATTCTTCCGCTGATTGGCAATATTATAAAGAATTCTCCCGGCCGTTTGAGAACCGGTGAATCCTGCCGCTTT
>JABGTK010000113.1 GCA_018647265.1 Candidatus Neomarinimicrobiota bacterium
ACCGGAGAACTGCGCACAAAGCGGTGATCTTTATTTTTAAAAAATTCTATAAATGCGTTTCTTATGTCGTGACTGTTCATATGGTTCAAAATGAAAAAGAAGTTTCTATGGTTGTAATATCTATTGTTTCGTTATCTCCACCAATCTGTCCGTCGCCATTCATATCTCGGAAAGATCGTCGAAAAGTGTAATTCAACACCAATCCTTGACCCATGGAAATACCCAGCTGATAGCCGAGAATTGTACTTTCTGTATAATCGAATTTAAATGGATTGGGCACATTTCTCTGCTGATAAAATGCCCGGGCGTGTTGAACTTTGCTAATTGCTTTTTTCAACCGCAGGGATGCGCCAAAGGTCTGGTTTTTATCATCAATAAAATCTTTGTCAGCAGATGACCAAACCTGCCCCATCATATCGTGATAAGAAGTGCTGGCCTCAAGCATGGAACCCATATTGAGTACCATCCTGACGAAGTACCCTTTTTGCTTTCCATAACGACCGAGACGTGATTCTTTGGTCTTTAATATGATCTGGTTATTGCTACCTTGCGAAAAATTGACCCGCTCAATTTCATAGAGACGATTCCAATAATTGAATTCAAACCGACCTTCCGGTATCATACGATATTCAAAAATAAACCGTGCCGGGCCAAATCGAGAAGAAATTCCAATAGGAACCAATCCCATTCCTAGACTCAATGACTCACCCGATTGAGGATGAACGGTTTTACCAATCATCTGAGCCATTTGAGCGTATAAAGAAATGGAAAATTTATCTTGCGCTACAAGAGGATAACCTATATCGACTGCAATGGCCATTATGTCGTCTGAATCTTTACCTAAGTTTATGGGATCTCCCTTGCGAAAAACATCGCTATCCAAAATAACCGTGTTGCCAGTATACCCAGGTATTCGACTGTCTAAAGTATCAGTTATACCATCCCCATCAATATCCCATTCTCCTGGATCGTTATCCGCAATTCCGTCCCCATCTGTATCCACCCACCACGTATCATCATTGGGGAAATCATCTACAATATTCGGACGGCCATCTCCATCGCTATCTTTCAATCCTAAATATTGATTTCGATCGGTCACAATTGAAATCCCAATGGGTAAACCCATTATTTTTCGCATTACAACCCTCCCTCCAAACAAACCTATATTTTCCTTGAAGTCATTACCAAAACCTTCAATATTCATTGATTTAGAGTTGTATTCAAAATTAAGACCTATTTTTCTATCTTGGGGATACAGCATTGTATTTGAATAGCCACTGACTAAAATCCCATAACCCAAATCTACCCGATCTAAAGCGCCGACTTTTCCATAAATGGGATCACCGGGAAAGCTGTACCGTATATAATAAATTTTATCAATCAGCGTATTCTTGATAGCATTTCCGGAAGAAAAGTCCCATTCATCAGAATGAATATTTCCTTCTGCATCAAAATAGATTACGAGATCAAGAGCAACACCCCACTTACCAAAAGGTATGACAGGGCGCATGGCGATTTGATTCCATATCTTTCCGTCGATAGTGACGGATCCTACGGCACCTTGATTTTTAATCTGGGCACTAATTGGGCTCCACAAAATGGATGCAAAGATAGAAATGAGAAATATGTTCCGAGGTCTTCTCATAGGAGAAGTGAAATTACCCTTGCCCTCCGATGGGGTTCAATCTCTAAATCTCCATTTCCCGCATCATACTTTCCCCCTAAATTCCAGCTTCACATGACAAATAAAACCAACCCAACCACGGCGGATGTTCTTTCTTTCTCAAACTCGGAGATAAAAAAGTATATTTATTCCCTTCAAGATGAACTCCAAAAAAAACTTAATTCCGGATTAACCATGGATGATATCCTCGATAAAGAGGATCCTTTCGAAGCATTGGAACCACTCCTTCCTCAAGAAGCTTACCCTATTTTAGTCCTGGCTATGATTAATAATATACGTTCGGAGACTGTAATAAATGCTGTTTTAGAAGGCCTAAATAGAGGTATTAAGCAATATAGGAACAGAAATAGTGAATGCTCGTAACAAAACAATGCGCTTTTTACTCCTCCTCTCAATCACAATAATCTATGGACAACCTAATTGGATACAGGATATATCTATTTCTAGTAAAAAGAATGGTGTTTTTATAAAAGTTCGCTCTAATGATTCTCTTGACCCAACCCAGGTTGCGGGCTGGTTTAACGAATCTACATCATGGTATTATATGACACTTCATAAAGCAGATGGAGATACAGCACAACTGGAGAAAACTACCTTATCTTATCCCGTCAATCAGATAGAATGCGTTCGTGCCGGTGAATCACTCCAATTGGGATTTCGCATGGCCATCCCTGTGGAACAATTTGAATTCTATCACGCCAACGACCCACCTCAATTGCTGGCTTCACTGCGCTTTCCACTCTCGGATGTATTAGCATCAATGGAAGAAGAGAAACCAAAGAAATTACCTTTTCAATCAGAAAAAGCTGTTGAACGGGCATTGTGGATAAAAGCAGTATATTTCATCGGCGCAGGATTGACCGGTGCAGGATTTCTTGCCGGTGATACCCAAAAAGGATGGGAAGTTCCCGTTGGGATTGGCTTAATTACTGTCGCCTATGTCTATGAAAACTTTTTATCAGGAAAAAAGAAATGACAGAAAATCTATCATATTTCGCCATCTTTTATGTGGGTGGCCTCATTTTAATGGCCCTTTTCATTCGATTCTACCTTTATAAAAAAAGACAAAACGAGAATCGGGAAAATTGAAAAAAACAATCACAATATTATTTCTTGGTTCATTGTTAATAGCTCAAGTCCCGCAACGATCAGTGGAGGCTGTTATCTCTGCTTTCTCGGACGATCTTACTTCGGATTGGCACTTGACTCCCCATTTGTTAGAAATCGCTAAAAACGGCCATCATTTGGACAAAGACTCCAAATCAAGACTTGAAACAATCGGCTTTAACTTCAATACAACCGTTGTATCCCGTGGTGGTGCGGAACGATCTGAAGCAAGCGGACTGGACCGATTTTATGATAGTGGCGATTTTCGTATCCACTACACAACCACCAATTTGCAACATAAAGTATCCGATGTTGATTCTGACGGGAATAATGTGCCGGATTACATTGACACAGTAGCCAAAATTTTTAATTATGTCTCAAATGAGATTCATGATAAACAAGGATATTTGAATCCACCCGGAGATGGATTTTATTCTATCGGTAGTGATAACGGCGGCTCAAATCATTATGACGTATATGTGAGAAATCTTTCATCAAGATACTATGGCTATACGCAACCAGAATTATATGCCCAGGGGAAAGGCGATAACGAACGATCAAAAACCGTTGTAGAAAAAAATGCTTTTACGAGTTATATGGCCATTCGAAATAATTATAATAATTTTCCCATGAGCGAGGAAAAGGCCTTAAAGGTTACGGCTGCCCATGAATATTTCCATGCTATCCAATTTGGTTATGATGGTTGGGAAATGCCCTGGCTTTTGGAAGCATCGGCTGTGTGGATGGAAGAGAAAGTCTATGACTATATTAACGATTGCTACCAATATATGAAAAATTGGTTCGCGCAACCCCATCGCGCCCTCGATGAAAGCGGGTTTCACTGGTATGGATCCTTTATCTTTTTTGAATATTTAGAACAACACATGGGCGACACCGAAGCCATTCGAGCTATCTTCGATGAATCGGTTCAATCCAATAGTCGTGAGCGAGATGGTAGTCATGATGCTGTTCATGCATCCATGAAAAAGCGAGGTTTCTCATTTCAGCGGGCTTTGAATGGTATGTCTGTAGCTAATAAAATTATGTCTTCACTCCCTGGCGCTGGAGACTATTCCTACGAAGAAGCGGGATTCTATCCCGTTGATGGACCATCGATTTATAAAACAGTCAATTTTCAAACGGGGACACGTGATACAGTTTTCTCCACCAACCTAGATCGATTTGCCAGCCAATATACCCAGATTGTTACGCAAAAACCGGTCCAAGTGGATTTAATAAATACCAGTGGATCTCTATCAGATCTCCAACTCAATGCTATTCTTAAAAAGAATGATAATTCATATTTGGTGATTTCCAGTCCTTCTATCAACATTGATCCATTAGAACTGAAATCCATTCATTTGTCCGTGGTAAGTCAAGATACAACTATGGGGAATTGGGATTATAAATTAACAATTCGTGACGGTAAACCTGGGACTGATGCCAATGTACCTATGGAATTCACTATCGGAAATCCATATCCGAACCCATTTAACGGCAATATACAGTTTTCTGTTTATATGCTGAAGGAATCGTCCGTTTCAATTGATATTATTGATCTGAGCGGAAAACGGGTAAAGCGACTTTTTAATGGTAATATATCAACCGGGAATCACAATTTTAAATGGCACGGAAAAGATAGTTCAGGGAATCAAGTCTCGTCGGGAGTTTATTATATCAAAGTATCGGGAAAATCGACTGAAGACTGGCGCCCGATTACTTTTGTGAAATAGAACAATATTGTCATTCCGGGATCTGAAAGATACTCGGAATCCAGTTTAGAGCATCTAACAATTTTTGGTTTTGGATTCCGGATAATGGCAAAGCCATTTGTTTATCTCCCCCTTTTTCATTTCCCCCTCGTACGAGGGGGAACTACGGGGGGTGACAAATAATGGTTTTAATTTAAGTAAAAGTGTCTATTCGTCTAATTTTCCAAAAGCATTCAACAAGGATGGATCAGTAATATTAACTCGGTGTCAAGTATTATTGATTTGATGAATCAAATCTTCAATTACACCATCAATATTTTCATAAATATCCGTATTCCAATATCGAATTAGTTTTATACCATTTTCTTCGAGACGATTTTGTTTTTCCTGATCTTTCTTTTGTTGCTTTTCTGATAAGTGGCTTTCACCATCCAACTCTATTGCCAGTCGTTTTTCAGCACAATAAAAATCAACCACATGAGTATCAACACTATACTGTCTTCGGAATTTTAGATCCAAGACTTGTCTGCCCTTTAAGTATGACCAAAAAATAATTTCCGCTTTGGGCATTCCTTTTCTCAATGCTTGCCGGGTTTTTGTCATTTTTGTATTATTGTAAATTTTGGACATTTTTTCTCCCCCTTTTCCTGCCAGCCCTTCTCCGCCTTTTGGCGGATCGGGAGCAGGCTGGTAATTTCCCCCTCGTATGAGGGGGAACCACGGGGGGTCATGAATAATGGTCTTTAAATAAAAATCAAATCTTTTTCGAAATCGTCAAAGAAAAGTGCCGTTCTTCTCCCATGTTTCTTTCCAGTTCAGTGTAGTAATACTGGAACATATTCTCAACCCGAAATAGGAAATCCCACCCGCGATAATCGTATCCAAAACCGGCATTCCAAATATGGATCGGCACGCGCTTATCCTGCCCCGAGATTGCATTCTCCTGGAATAATTTAACTCTTTCAATTCGAGACATATATCGATTCTCAAGTGTCATTGTAACACCCATTAATCGTGTACCAATTGTCGTCACAAGTGTATGGCGAAAACGGTAGGCCAAAGTATCAATCGCACTGCCGTCCTTATCAATTTCTACAGGGTTTAAATGAGTATAAGCTGTTGAAAATAACAAAGATTTATTTAACATGGCACCTGATAATCCAACTTCCAAACCGGATATCCGCGCATCCGTTAAATTTTCAAAATGAATGATCCCCTTTTCATTAGGATTCGCAACAATCAATTGGTCAAAAGTGGAACTGAATGCGGCTAAATCAAATTTAATATTGGATGCCAAACTGTTACCTGGAATTTGAACCGTTAACCCCACTTCTCCTCCTTGACTACTTTCCGCTTTTAAATTGGGGTTTGGTTCAACTTGAAAAATGTTTAACTGTGTTTGGGTATACATTTCTGCAACACTGGGAACGCGAAAACCACGACTAACCGAACCACGGAATGACAACCATTCTAACGCTCGCCAATTAAGGGCAACTTGGGGCGCTATAGATTCGTCCAATTTTTCACTATCCACCGAATACGTTTCCATACGAGCGCCCGTATTCAAGGTAATCTTTTTACCAATTCGTTGCTGCGCCTGGATATATGCCGACATAGATAAACTGCTATGATCGCCATATACACTCGCATCAATTCCTGATTTTTGCGCTACCACTCCTGCGGTAATTTGAGTCGATTGACTCAAAGTCGTGGCAACCTGAGCTTCACCATATATTTTTTGTTCATCCACAAAATTATTATTTGAAGCACTATGGTTCTGCCACCAAACATTATAAATAGATCCTTTAAGTTTTATCACCGTATTTTTAGACAAGATCATATTAAAAAAGCCATTCAAATTCAACTTTGTCCCAACTGTATGGTCCTCTTCTTCTCCCTTAGGCGCTTCAAAAGGATTGGCCGCATTTTTCCATTGGGACGCCAGGGATGTTTTATCCGAATAGTAATTGGCAAAAATGGATGCATTGTAACGCTCACCAAAATTGAATTTTATTTTCCCGGTTATATTATTAGCATCTAACCAACCTTGCCGTTTATATCCATCCGATTTTGCTTTATGAAACCGCACCCATGCACTATGTTTCCCAATAGGACGACTGTGGGTTAAATCTATATAATTGAATAATCCAGGTTGGGATCTCCATTGCCACTGTTTATACTTCGGTTCACTGTACATACCCGATTTTAGGCGAAATCTTGTTTCAGCTTTTGGTGGTGCATTTTTTGTCAAGATATTAACGACGCCACCTAATGCACTTGATCCGTATAACGCCGATCCACCTGAGCGAATAATTTCTACATGATCTATTTCACTAATAGGAACCATCGTCCACGTAATATTTCCGGCGCCGCTCCCCATTACAGGAACACCGTCAATTAACAATAATGATCTGTCACCCGTACCAACGGTAAAGCCAGATGTACCGCGAATATTTAATTGTCCCCGAACAGAACTAATTCCCGGTTCAAATTTCATTACTTCTACCAAGTTTACGGCGGCGCGATCATGAATTTTTCGCGGACCAATTACAGACATAGATACGGGCAATTCCATCACATCCTGCACATTGCGGCTGGCGGTCACCACAACTTGGGGCGCTGACAAAACATCTCGTTTAAGTTGAATTTCTATCTGGACTTTTTTATCAACGACGACTATATTTTTTTCGGTATGTTTTTCAAAACCGATCATACTGACAACAAGAGTGTATTCTCCCGACGGTAATGATTCAATTTCGAATTCACCATCATCATTAGTGGTTGTACCCGTAAAAGTGCCCGCAACCAAAAT
>JABGTK010000114.1 GCA_018647265.1 Candidatus Neomarinimicrobiota bacterium
AAAATCGCATACCAAGCCATAGCAGTCCCCGCTAACAAACCGGCATTTTCTACACCATGATATTTTAAAGCATCCACTCCAAATAAACGAATACAATAAATAACCATGAGACCCGATAATGCTGAAAAAATAAATGTCACCCAAATGAAATAAAATTGAGACGTTTTCAACATATCAATTGATGAAAAGTGACGAATTTTAGAACTATGATTTAATGTTGACTTTTCTATCCAGCCTTCAGGTATATAACCTTCAGGTGGATTTACCATGACTCTGCTTCCAAGAAGGACTAAAATTATAAAAATAATGCCATAAATCAGGAATACACTTTGTACATTGGGTAGGCCGAATAGTGAAGTTGTATTGAGTAAACCATCAAACCAAGAATCAGCTAATTTTACCCAGATGGTTGCACCAAAGCCAAACCCTGCAACTGCTAGCCCTGTAATCATTCCTTTTTTATCAGGAAACCATTTTACCCCAACAGCAATTGGAACGACATATGCCATACCAATACCGCCACCACCTCCAATACCAATGAAGATTAGTTGCGTTAAAAACGTATTGCCAAAGAATCCTCCCAAAATATAGCCAAGCCCTAATAATAACCCACCAAACATTGCAGTTTTTTGGAGACCATACTTAGCTTGAAATCTTCCGGCTAATATCATAACCAAAGCAAATGTAGCAAGTCCTGCTGAAAATATTAATGCTGTTTCTTTTGCTGTAAACTGATATAAACCATTTGGATCAGTGAGTATTTTTGTAAAAACACTCCAAGCATATATTGCACCAAGTGCCAATTGAATTGAAATTGCACCAGCAACAACAACCCATCTGTTTTTAATTTGTCTTTTATTCATAATAAATCCAATATAGATAATATTTTTATTAGTTTAAGCAGCTCTTAATTATTAATGGCTATAATAATATTATATCAGTCTGATTTCGTAATATGTATATAATATAGCGGGAATATAATAAAGAAAAATACACTAATAATGTATTCGACACCTTTAATATGTGTGTAATAATCATTTAATGTTTTGGGTGACTCAGCAGACGTTAACATTCGAATAATAAATCCAAGTATAATAACTAAAAGAATAGAAATTATAAGACCTTTATATTTTACCATCATTATTTTTCTCCTTTCCAACTATATAAAATAGGAAACCTGTAAAGAATAAATCTATAAACAATGATGTAAATCGTGAAGATTGTCATTGAAATGACAAATTCTTTCCAATGTGGAACTTCCTGGTATAGCTTCCAATTAAAAGCTACTAACGTAGTATTTATACGATTCATTGCAAGTCCGATTACTGTAAGAAAAGCAGTAAACCTAATTAATGTCATATTTGTATTTTTTATTCCTATGCCGAATAAAACCATTGGAATAAAACCGAATATTGACATTTCAAGAATAAAATAATGCCCCCACCCAGTTGATAAATAAGCCCATTCGTTATCGTGAGCAATACCAATAAACTTTATAACAACATATGTGATCAAAGTTAATGAAATACCTCTTGCAAGACCGATAGTGAGTCTATCTAAATTATCTAAGAATTCATGATCACATCTCCAAGCCATAAATTTTTTGACTAATGTGCTGACAACAATAACCATAGCTAAACCAGCAGCGATTGAAGAAACAAAAAAGTGCCACCATTGAAAAGTGGAATACCATAATGGGTGAATTTTTGCCGGTGCATAAGTAAATAATGCACCCAAGGCACCTTGATGTAATGTAGATAAAATAATTCCTGAAATTGTTAATCCTAAAATCCATTTTCTAACAAATGCTTTTGCCTTCAACCATCCAATCCATTCGAAAAACGCTGGTGAAACTTCTGCAATTTGAACCGATAAATAAGTGGCGACATGCCACGCGACTAAAAATAAGACCGCAGCTGGTCCCAATGATACAAACATAGGATAAGGTAAATGCCATGGTATACCAAGATCGAGAAGGAGATAAATAACAGCAAATAGATAACCTAATAGTCCACCTAAAAGTGCTAAACGCTCAATTGGATGATAATCATGTCTACCAAATATTTCTACTGTCGTTCCCAATAAAAACCCCGATGCTGATAGTGGAACCATGGTAAACAAACCAAAGGCTAAAAATAATCCCCACGGGTAATCATTTGAAGAGTGTGTTACGGCACCTAAGCCAACCACATATCGTTGAATTATTAATGGAATGCCAATAATCAGTATAAGTAAAAATATCCAATTGAATCGATTTTTTAAAACAGATAAAAAATACTCTTTTGGCAGTAAGCCTAGCATCATTTTCTCCTTAAAAGTCCATTCTTTTTCATCTGTTTTATTATGAGAAATGATGGGTAAATACGAATGACTATTTACAATATGCTTCATTATTTATCCCCATCCTTTGAGCTAGATATCTTGGTGTTATCTTTTTTGCTAGCAAGCATGCTAAACCCTCCAAACAGTGCCGGCCAAATTGTTAAAACCATTGGAACTACGGTTAAAAAGTTTTTAACATAATTAACGATGGGTTCTTTTGGAACATCAAGATCAAAGCCAACTTCATCAAAAGGGACAGGAGAAAGATATAGCCAAGATGTTCCACCGGCTTCAAGTTCGCCATAAATATGTTCAACGTATTTATCTGGGTTTTTGTTTATCCTTCTTCGTGCTATTTTTAATATTTTATCTCTTTTGCCAAATGTTAATGCACCATTTGGACACGATTCTACACATGCAGGGACCAAACCATTTTTCAATCGTGTATCATAACACAGCTTACATTTTACAATTTTCGGTTTCGAAGCACTGGAATATTTATATGTAGGCATATTGAATGGACATGCAACCATACATGTTCTACATCCAACACACACTTCTTCGTCATAAATAACAGCACCTTCTGGAGTTTTAGTATATGCATTAACAAAACAAGACACTTGACATGCTGGTTCCTTACAATGCATACATTGACTTTTTTTAAATAATGGGTGGTCAATAACGTCTGGTGTGTATTTGTTAACAACGGTGTAATGACTTGCGTCAGTTCTTCTTTTCTGCCCATGATGTAATTCATCGAGCACCGACTTATCATCAAAAGGTTTAGATGGTGCAGGAAGTCCTTGTTCTTCATTACATGCCGCTTCACAACTTCTACAACCAATGCATTTTGTAATATCTACTAGAACTCCCATTGAATCAGGATAATTTTCAAATGATTTTCCTTTAGCAAATGAAGTCAAGGCCATACTACCAAAAATACTTGTTTTAAAAAATGATCTTCGATTAAATTTTTCCATATTAACCTTCTTTATAGGTGTTTTTTCAAATAGGTATTAATGTTTATTGTTTGTGTTCAACATAGGTTTATTGTCGCCAGAATAGAATCGACGATTACCTTTATCTGATTTCTTATGGCAATCTTGACACCCAGTGGGTACATCATTATCCTCATGACAGCCGATACAATTCAAATGGTAAACACTTTTTAATAAAGGTATATCAATGTGGTAATTAAATTGTTTTGTGTTCGCTTTAATAATTTTCCCATCAAGAATTTTATTATGACAATTATCGCAACTTAAATTTGTATTGGACACTTCCCCTTTATGACACATCTTGCAGTCTTCATTTTGAGTCTCTGTGAATGCATTATGATGACATGTAGAACAATTATTTCCCGAAATATCCATGTGGTTTCCATGATCAAATTCTACGGGAAGATAGAGTGACATCATTTTATCAATTTGAAATAATGAATGTATATCAACTGGATTTTCATTATGATATATATCCTGATGACAAGTTGTACAATTGGTTTTTGTAAGCGTAATAGTTTCAGAAGAAAGAAAATCATAATGTGCTATTTTTATGTCATTAAATGTATCATGACAATCATAACAACCATCTACAGGAGAATCAACAATTAGGATATCATGAGGTGTATAATCTCTATCTATATGGCAATCTAAGCACTCATTATCTTCGTGAATCGATTCTAAAATGAGTAGTTCATGGTTTTCAACTTCGTGGCAAGAAATACAATCGTCACTATCAATATTTTCAATTTCAATATCTTGAGCATAAATAATACCGACTAACAAGACTAATATTAATGATAGATATTTATAGAATTTCAACATTCTATTTTTACGAATATTCATTTTTTTAATTATTCAGGATAAGGATGAGCTACTTGCTTTATCCGCTCTTCATAATTAAAGACTTTATAAGTCGGGCTTGCTTGATTGTGGCATACAACACACATAGCTTCATCAGGTGTCCATAGCCCTACACTCTCTCCAGTAATTGAACCTAAAGATATCCCAACCATAGTTTTCTTTTTTTTGTAATCACTTCCAGGTCCATGACATGATTCACATCCAATATCTTGAAGTGCAACCATACGTTTAACTGCTTTTTTTGCTTTTTTATCTTCCGGTTCATGGTTCCAAAAATCATCACCTTTTAATTCATAACCACCTTTTTCATATCCGGTTGTGTGACAACGAAGACATTGGGGGCTTTCCCATGGATTTTCTTTAAGACCAACTTCTTTAGCAACTGAAATTGCTTCATTTGTTTTTAATGTTTCAAATGCATTTGCATGAGGTCCATTTTTCCAAACAGTGTATTGTGCGCCTTTCTTTTTGCTATTGTGACATGTTTTACATTTTTTTACTCCAACGTAATCTTGAGAGAATAAAAGTCCAATAGAAAATCCAAGTAATAATACTATATATTTCATTTTTAACTCCTTTAGTCTAACCATGTTTGTAATTCTTGATTTGTATGACAAGCATCACACCCTGTAGCAATTCGTCCAGTCAAGTCCAACCCATGGCATGAACCGCAATCTAAAACGCCACGATCTAGAAATAGTGTCCCATGGGATTCATCAGATTCAGGTTCCATCCACTCGTTCCAAGCCGGATGCCCACTGGGGCCACCTTTATGGCACTCATAACAAGATACGCCGCTAGAACCACCATAATAATCGTTTAAATATGGTTCGCCATGACACACTTGACAACTTTCTGTGCCTGATTCAGAAATTTTTGCCATGTGAGATTCAGATTCACCCGTTATAAGCCAAGCATTGGGGTGCATCTGTGGTTCTCCAGTTTTAGTGCAGGCCGAAAAAAATGTTAATAGAAAAAATACAATTATAGAGATTCTTTTCATGATTTATCCTGGATGACACCGAGCACAAGTGGGATCAGCAGAACCTTGGTGACATACTTGACATAAACCAGGATTATCTAATGCATCATACCCATGAAGCCCACCACCTTTAAGAAATTGACCTATCCAATTTGACAAATTATGGTTCATCGGCATCACTTTTGTTTGCTGATGACAACTAGAACAATTCTCCAAACCTTCATGACAAGATGTACAATCCATCAAATTCATTTTAGCATCAATACCGTGTGTCATATAATAATTTCCGGGATGAACTGTCGGTTCAATAGACAAAAACGAATGACACGATTCACACATTTGTTCCTGGTGACATAAATTACAATTATCTTGTCCAATCACTGTAGAATTCAATCCATGAGATTGAACCCAATCAAATGAGTGATTTTCAGGAATAGAATTTTCATGACAAGATTTACAATCAGAAAATACCCAGCTATTTGGAATATCTTCTTTATCATCATCTAATAAATTTGTGTGACAAACAAGACAATCTTCCGTTCTGCTGATATGAGATCTGTGAGCGAAATCAGGTCCACGTCTTGAAGCTAATTCAGGATAGGTATCTAATTCATCTGCATTTGCATGACAAAGAGTACAATCACCTTCATCATCTTCGGACACATCTTCATGACAAGATTCGCACGTATCCATTGTTGGAAGTAATCTCTCATTTAATGACATGGATGACAAAACATTTTCATGACATTCATTGCATTCGATTTCTTCATCAAATACATGTAATTCATGAGGAAACATAATCCAATCTGCTTTTTGGGAAATTCCCAAAGATAAAATTAGAAATAGACTAAAATATCGCATGGATTGAAATTCCTTCTCGATAATCAATTTTAAAATATGGATTCGAATAAAATTGTGAGAAAAACCGAAGTTTGATGGATTGAGTTACGGACCAATTAATCCATGTAAATAAAGAAGACGATGTGATAGGTTCAACAATATCTCCATCACTTAACAGATTTAGTGAAATAGAACCACCCAAATCTAATTTTGAATTTAAAGTATATTTTGATCCAACAGATCCACCTACCTGAAAAGTCTCGCCATAATTTCCGAATATTAATGTGCCTGCACCCCAAGGACTATTGAGTGTTGTGTAAAAATAAAGGTTAGATATATCAGCCAATCGAATGGATAAATGATTTGAAATCGTATATTTTGATTGAAATTTGGATTGGAGTCCAATTATAGTAGTTGCAGGCAATGAAAATGGTTGACTTACCCAACTCCAATTTTCAAAACCGGAATATCTTTTTTCTCTGTACCCAATAAATAAGCGTCCAAGTTTTGTATTTTTTGAAAGTTTTAATCGTAAATAATGTGTTCGTGAATTCGATTGATCCCAAACATAAGTTCCATAAAAATTCATGGAAAATATTTGTGTATATCCATTTAAGCCCGAAAATACTTGTAGAGTATCTTTTTCATTATTAATCCAAGAGAACAAAGATATATTTTTCTTCCAAGACCCTTTTGACCACGACAAAACACCTTGTAACTTTTCAAGATATACACTGTCGGAGAAAAAGGACTCACTCACATAACTTGTATCACTGAAATCCACCACAGATCGAAACCCGCCCAATAAATCAAATGTCCCCAACTTTTTATTTTCATATCTAAATGAAACGCCATCTATCCTCGTTAATAGTGCTGGAGACCAATACGGAATTCGACCCAATTGAAATCTAAAATAATCTGTTTTGAACTCTGATATAAATGAGTGAAGCCTAAATGGGTTTAAATGATGGTTTGTACTAGTTCCATATTCAAAAAGAGAAGAAATGCTTGAAAATCGTCCAAATGATTGACGATATGAAAGATTTGAACGCCACTGCAATGATGCATTTTCATCTAAAAAACTTATACGAGGATATTGAGCGGATGCAGAAAATTGAATTACCGACGACATACTTTTAACCGAGCTATTTAAAACTAAAAATAGAACCAAACCAAGAAGAGTAAGGGTCTTGGGTAATTTGATGTCTAGATTTTTCATGAATCTCTGCATCCACATAAGAAGGATAGAAAACAACCCTGCATCAAGTATAATTGTATAATATTTATATTGAGTAAAGTATGAAGAAGGGTTGTTCTCATGACTTATCCTTTAATTAAAAACCAAATGGTTTTGACCATTTATGTCCTGGCAATTCTGACCAATTCATATTATTAAAACCAAATTTGATTGATTTCACATCGTAACCAATGACAGTCAAATATGCTATGGATGCAGCTGCCGTTTGTCCCGTGTAACAATAGAATACATTGCTTCCAGAAGGATCAAAAGATGATAGATTTTCACTGAGAGTCAATGTTGAAGGTGATAACTGATAGGCGCCGTCAATATGTCCATGACCTATATAATCTTCATTACTCCAATAATTCATCATATTGTAAGAAGAAGCATCAGTAATAACATCACCTGCTGCAATGAGTAATCCTTCACCCCACGCTGTTATAGCCGCATCAATTCGTGCATCTAAAATTTCATCTGCATTTTCAAACCCTGTATTTAAAACCGGATAGTCAAATGTAGGTAATGCTTCAGAAGCAGTTGTGACTAAATCGCCTGCATATTGATCAGAACAATTAGATGTCCATTTATCTAAGCTAACGTCATAAGCGCTCATACCAAATTTCATGACATAAGCGTCATGTCCTTTTAGTCGTAGCAATGTATGTGCAAATGATGCTGTTTGTCCTGAATAACATGTGACTAAAATAGGACCTGTGACATTGTCAGCTTCATCAAACATCGTTGATAGAGTTACATTCACAGCTCCTTCTACACCTAGAGAAGCAAAATCTTCTGATGATCTTAGATCAAATACAGTATATGCGGAATAATCAAATTCAGCATTTAATGCGCCTGAAGCCAAAATCCAACTACCCATATTATTAACGTATCCGCCGTCCGAACCTTCTAAATATTCGACCAAGACATCAAATTCATTAACTTTCTCTACTTTTGTATCTTCACATCCTGTGAGCCCAAGCAGGGCAATTCCCAAGACGAGAATAATCCATTTGTTACTTTTCATGGTTCATTACTCCTTTTATTGTTACTTGTTGTTGCATACTCACGATTTCACGTGAATTCATTTGATAAATATTTTTCATCTTTAACCTGGGTGACATGGATTACAACCCACTTTTGAAAATTGGCCTAGAACTGGTTGATTTGCATTAATTTCATTTTCTATCAAATCATCCAATAGTAAATAAATACTATTTGTATCCAAACTTGTATAATTTGAATAATTCCCTTCCGAATCATACCTTACACCATGGTTGTGACAATTATCTGAACAATAATCTGAATTTGTTGTATCTGTTTGGCTCGTCCAAAGTTTAATATTATGTGGTGTTGTTACTTCCCATGTTGGCCTTGCGTCAAAGTTTGCTAATTCTGGGTGTCCCCATTTTTCATAAGAATCGGGTGCAACTGGGATATGCCTTAATACTGCCCATTTCCCATTTCTAAGTTCATAATCATTGTTGATCCCAATTTTAAAATCAGGATATTCTAGATACCCATTTCCACCTGATTTCACATCAGTTTCTCCAGCAACTTCACCATAACCTTCTTTCCATTCACCACCGGAGTGACATGTATTACAATTATTATAAGGCTGAGAATGGCAGACAAAACAACTAAGTCCTTCTCCTGATTCAGGCCAGTGCTGTTGATGATATTCATTAGCTTCTGCTACATCTCCATGACAGAAATCACATTGAACCTGTTCCTCGTCTTTCAACAAGTGATAACGAGATTCATATTGTGATGCATCCGCATGAAAATCTTCTACATGACAATCAAAACATTTTAATCGTTTTAAAAAATGCACATCTGCTACATTCCCTGTTAATTCACCTTTAAAGTCAGTTCCAATTCGACTTCCATGGCAAGCCATGCAATTATTGGTTTGGTCTGGAATACGATTAAATTTATGATTATCAATTAAGCCACCATGGGCGCTGTTAGGACGACTAATATGACATTGGCCACATGTTGTGTGACAACTAGTACATTCGCCATCAAATCCGCTCGTCAATGATTCAGGGCATTCATCAAATGTGGTATGGTCATTCCCTTCTCCCAATTCTCTTTGAGCGATAGTCGTTTTTTCTCCCCAAGCCATTGTGTGCATACTATTTTTATTTGATTCAACAAGTTGATTATGGCACGGATTACAAGACTCTTCTGGGTTACTAGATGGATCTCGAGTAAATCCATGATCTGTAGAATGCGCTATTTCTAGGTCAGATGATGGTTCTACCCCTCCATGACAATTTATACATCCAATTAATCCGTGAACTGGATCAATATCTTTAAAAGATTTATTTCCACCTTTCAATTCAATCAACACTTTTTCCCAAGTCTCCAACGGAGTCACAGATCCTCCTCAACCACCACCTGATGGTGGTGCAACATCTTCATCTTGAATTAATCTTTTTAATGCGATTTCATTTGTGTGACATCCTTCGCATGTGGCTGGATTTGTTGCATGAGTTACGACTGTACCAGGATCACAAGCTGCGCTTAAAATCAACAAAGTAATACTAATTAACCCCAATTTTATTTGATTTAGATAATTCATTTTTGCTTCAACTTATAATGTAGTTTTAAATCAGCAATATTTTTTGAAGACAAATAAACATCACAATCCCGGCACGTTGCATCTTTACAATCTTGTGATGTTTCAAGTATCTGCCAACAGACCTGATCTTTTGAAAGGTACGCGGGACAATTCCTTCGTTCTTCTTCAGTACAAGGCTTAATATCCCAACAAGGTATTAAAGCTAATAACCGACTAATACCAGCTAAGTTTAGTTTATCATGTAAAATTAATTTTCGAATACAACTGAGCCATTCTACGTCGGTTTGGGAGAATAATCGACGGCCAGTTTTTGTTCTATATGGAAGTAATAGTCCCTTTCTTTCATAGAGACGTAATGTTTCGGGAGATACCCCAATCTTTTTTGAAACAAGGCCAATAGCATACGTAGGCTCCAAGGAACTGAACTCATAATTGCGTGAATTGTAGGATATCATTTAGTAAACCTGTATTTCAACCTACAGGAAATTAATGACTATATTTTTAAGTCGCAAGATAATAAGACCATTTTATCTTATTATTATATATTAACGACTTAAGCTAATTATTTTATTCTTTATAATGATTAATATAAACCAATTAATTAGAACACGAATCCTTTGAATTTTTAAAATATTTTAAATCTGATATACATGCTTTTTTGTTTAATTGTAATTCGAATATTCTATTAGTACTTTTAGCTTTACTACAGGAGTATATATGGCACATAAATTTATTTTGTTTGTTTTGTTTACCTCCGTGGTCAATTCTGGTGAAGTTGATCATTATCTATCTTGGGGACATTCTCTTGAAGATGCATCTTCTATCCTTAATACGAAAGTAAATGAAATAATTGACTCAACTCTTCACACTATTCCAAATGATTGTTCATGCGAAATGGCTGCTGGTAAAGTATTAAGTGGATTTGGTATAAACTTAAACTCCATATTAGAACAATGGATTAAGAATACAGATAAAATTGATAAATTTATGCCAAATATTGATCTCGCTTTAAGAGAAAGCATTTTCAGTGATCATCAATCTAACCATCCACAATTAGATCGAGCATTTTTTTCAATCCAAGTTGATGAAATAATTAATATTGGTGGAATTTATGTTGGACTTGACAAATTAACTCATTTTACTGGTTCTGGATTTTTATATTATAAAGCCTATATTACTTCAAAAAAAATGGGATTTCCATCTCCATTTAGTTCTGCAATAAAAGTAGGTATTGCAGGAGAAAAGACAATTATTGGGCGAATGGCAACAGGTGTTTTTTCTTATGGTGATCTTGAAGCTAATTTTCAAGGATTTAGATTTGCTTTAGATATGTGTAATGGAGATACGCCTTATCTTAAATTTGCAAAAAATCGTTGGATTTTTTCAAAGAAGTTAGATTTATTGGATTATGTAAATCCAAACTGGGATGAGTCGTATAATCCATCATTTTATTTTGATGGACCCAATCTTATGTTGAAACCAAAATCAACAACAGTTCTTAAAAATCTTCCGTTTTATTGCGCTCAATATGAAACGGATTATGTAAAAAAATTATTTACCTATTATGATTCTATCTACACTGCATCCGATTCTAAAATCTATCTTGATTCTCTTATTTTGATTGATAAAATACCAAATCCCATACAATTCGACATAAAACAAATCTGTTCTGAATAATGTTATACACGTTAACAAAAATACTCACATATATAAGTGTCCGAACATTTTTTAATCGCGTGACTGTTTGGCACGATGAAAGAATCCCTAAAGATAGACCAGTTATTTTTGTCTCTAATCACCCCAATACAATGATTGATCCGATGGTGGTTGGTATTTCATGTAATCGGAATCTTCATTTTTTCGCAAAAAGCACTCTTTTCAATCATTGGATAAAGAGATTCTTTTTAAAGAAACTAAAACTAATCCCAGTGTACCGGAGACAAGAGAATCCATCTTTAGGCGAAAAAAACAAAAAAACATTTGACAAAGGATATGAAATACTTGAGAATAAAGGCGCCTTTCTAATTTTTCCAGAAGGCATTTCTACTGGTGATAGGACATTAAAAAAAATCAAAACAGGCGCTGTTAGAATTGGATTGGGTGCAGAATTAAAAAATAATTTCAACTTAAATGTAACTTTAATTCCAGTCGGATTAAGTTATTCTGACGCCGTACGTTTCAGGAGTAATGTCTTTGTTAGATTTGGTAAACCTATAGTATTAAAAAACTTTAAACAAAGCTATCTAAACAACGAGATTAAGACAGTTAAAGCTGTGACACAAACGATTGAAACTGCACTGAATAAATTAACTACTAATGTAAATGAGTTAGAATTAGTCGATTTAGTGGATTGCTTAGAGTTGATTTACAAAAAAGAACTCATGCTTGAAATGGGATACAAACTTGATAATAAACAGGATGATTTTTCCGTAACTAAGGGTCTCGTAAATGCAGTAGAGTGGTACCAAAAAAAATATCCAAAAAAAGTTGAAGATTTTAGACTTATGATTGTTAAATATTTGGATCAATTAGAAGATTTAAATATACAAGAATCATTTTTAGGTCCTGGTGGGCGTGATCTAACGTTATTAAACAGAATTAAGGCTTTTACATTTTTGATAATAGGGTTTCCTATATTTGTTTGGGGCTTACTTCATAATTACTTACCATATAAGTTCCCTCGTTGGTTTGTAAATAAGTCGCGTGTCGTTAAATCTCAAATTGCTCCATTCAAATTATTGGCAGGTATCCTTGTTTTCGTTCTTTATTATTCTGGGATTCTTGGGTTTGTATATTGGTATTTTGAAAGCCCAATGCTTACTATAATCTGGGGGTTAACACTCATAGCTTCCGGAAATTTTGTACTGTCATATATAAATGGAATAAATGGGTATCGACAGCACTTAAGATTTATTTCATTGTTTTATAAAGAGCGAAATATGGTATTTGATCTCATAGAAAAAAGAGGAAAAATAATACAATTTATTTCAGATGCTAAGTTTCAATATTTTAAAGAGAATGACGAGATTAACGTTTTATAGTTGAAATTTTGATTTTTCACAAACTATATTGATTCTTGTATTTCATCTTTTCTTATTAATACTGGTTTTAATATAGTATAAAACACAACTAACCCAGTAAGAAACAACATACCTGACGCACCAAACATTCTAGTGGCAATAATCCCTCCGTATGGCACACTATTTAAAACTAATTCCGGAAACACAATAGATATAGTACGAAATAACACTGATAAATTCATAATAATGGCAAGAAATGCAACACGACTTGGTTTTTGTAATTTCATTGCACCGGTCATACCTGGTATCATCCGTACTGCCATACCCATAATCAATAATGATACAAATCCCGCTAGCCACATATGACGGACTCCATCGATCCCAATGCCCATTTGAATTTTGGTAATTAACCCAATTTGAGATATTATATCGAATATTAATCCTATCAACAGCCAAATAAAAGCAGATTGAATTAGCCATTCAAATTTTCCAAACTCTCCATTGTCTGGTAACCAATCTCGATACTTTTTTTTATCGTGACCTCTCCCTTCTTTATTTTCAATTTCACGATGTTTTTTCGATTTAAATAAAATATTTAACTTATAAATAAACCAGATTATTAGGATATCTTTTATAATATGTATAATTGAAATCATTTTCGGAAACCAATCTATATATACATTATAATAATAAAGTTTAGAAATAATTAGGGTAATTATAACCATAAAATATACTTTGCTAAATTTCATTACATTCCATTTTATAGATGTCAATCTCATAAACAGTGGTAATGCTCTTAATCCCACACCAAAACAAATTGGAAAAACACTAAATAATATAAAGAAATCAACTAAGAATAAGTGCCAATGATGAATTAAAGATGCTTCTCCATCTACGTACATTATTATTAAAAGGATAAATGCCCCTATTGCATAAACAACCCAACCGATAATATTCATAAATAAAAAAACTCTTATATCTCTATTTTTATCAGATAAATCGGGTTTCATCTTTCGAACAACTGATGATAAAAATTGGATAAAAAATAGAATTCCTAAAGAAATTAAAATTGCTGAAATGAGAACACCTATCGCAAAAAAATCATACCAATAGGAATTAGTGAAGTAAGGTAAAAATGAATGAGCAATAAATCGAAGAATCAATCCTGAAACCATCAAACGATAAATCAGTGAAATCTTAGAATCTTCTACTGAGGTTAAATGAGCTAATCGAGATAAAAAAGGTATGGATACGCCCATGATGAATAATCCAGCCCATCCCATTAATTGCAAATAGCCGTGCATTTGAATATAAGCGTGAAAGGTAACTCCCAGTTGAAAATCAAAACCAATCGAAAATGCAACATGGGTCCCTAAACTGATTCCTGCCCAGAAAGCAATTAAAATAGCCGAGCGAATAAACTGAGATGGAAAATTAGGATACAAAATTATAGTCTTTTTTGTTCCTCTAATTTATCTGGGTATTTGTAAAATAAATAAAAATATATTATTTAATGCTCATGGCTTACTTTTTCATGATTTGAATATCCTTCAAAACGATTCTTAGCATACACTTGATGACAGCTGACACACCCTTCCATCATTTTCCCGGAATACATCGATGCCAATTCTCCGTCTTTTGCTTGGGCTGCCATGGCAAGTTTTAAAGCATGGTCATGAAATTTCGAATCCATTTCAATAAATCGTTCTGGAAGAATTCGATATAAATCATCCATGTCTTCTTCGGACAATTCTTGTTTCAATATAAAAGCTGAATGAATATTGTGACTATTTTCAACCACTTTATTCCATTCGCCCTGTGCAAGATTTGACACTAATTCTTGGTAGTTTTTTGTAATAGAATGCATCTCTTTTCTTAACGCTGATTGAATGGATGGGGTCCATTGAATTGCATATTTATCCGTCTTTCCTACTTGCTTGGAATTATGAGACTTATGTTCACCATAATTCTGTTTTACCAGAATGCTTCCTATAAATAAAAAAATTATCCCTACGATAATAGTAATTGTCTTTTTGTTCATTTTATTTTCCTTTTATTTATCCTGTGTTTTTTATGGGAACTCTATTGATTTATCCCAACCTAAAAACTGTATTTTACTTTAACGTACACCATATCATTTTCGTCGTAATGACCAAATAGTCCAGCTGTTTCACTTTCTTCATTTTTCACAAATATATTTGCACCAGCAAGAATTTCAAATCCATCGGCTAAATCATAGGTTAGACTTGGACGAATGAGTGCATCTTCATTATTAAGCCCAACATACCCAAAGAGTTGAAGTGTTAAGGTTTCTTGCAAAAAGGTCCGATTTGCCAAAAATGTCATAGTATTATCCAATTCTTCTTGAACAATTAAATCGTCATAATCCAAAATGGCACGCTGAATAAATTGTGTGCTAAATCGTGTAGTTCCAATGGAGAAATCTGTCCCAATTAAATAATGAGCATAATCTTTTTCCAACAAACTCGTTGGCAAGTCCATTTGATTCGGATTTAGAGCAGAAAATTGTTTTCCCATATAATATGCGCCTTCTCCCCGTAAAATTACTCCACCCAATTCCGAACTAAAACTTCCACCTGCTAATGTGAGTTGATGGTGAATAGGGCTTAACATTAATCCACTCGGTATTGGATTATCAACTGTAACAATTGGAGTAATATGTAAAGTTGGATCATCGTCCCACATGATACCAGCCATAATTTCATAATCCAATAAAGATGACATACCTGAAAATTTGATAAATCCTTCGCTATTCTCTAATCGCCCAGTAATTTCCTTTTGAGACTCGTCTATAGTAATCGGTAAAGGAAATTCAGGTATTCGCGACCAAATGGATGTTTCATCCGGCATGATGGTTGGCGTAAAAGTTGGAATCCAAACCATCTCCAATGTATTATCACCTAAATAATAGTTCGCCTTTAAAGATGTAATGCCTGTGCGAATTTCATCAAAATCGCGAAGCAGG